>JBEGUT010000021.1:0-15761 GCA_041178745.1 Planctomycetota bacterium
GGCTTTTGAAGTGCTGGCCGAGGGGATGTTGCAGCAAGGAAATGGATTGCGTGTGGGAGAAGGGGTGCGTCTTTTGGCACAGGCAGCAGGCCCTGAAGCTCTGGTCGGAGGGCAAGCCGAGGACCTGAGGGCTGAGAAGGATGGGGGAGATTTAGCGGTTCTCCAGGCGATTCACCGGGGAAAAACAGGTGCGATGATCCGAGTTTCCCTCGAGTTGGGCTGTATTGCGGCTGGCGGGACTTCTTTACAACTTGAATCGTTGCAACAATATGGAAATAGTTTGGGACATGCCTTCCAGGTGGTGGATGACCTTTTGGACGTCCAGTCGACCGCGGGAGAAATGGGCAAGCGAACCGGCAAAGATAGTGTTCGCGGCAAATTAACCTACCCCGGTTTGCTGGGTGTGGATGCGAGTTGGGAAAAGGCTCGCCATTTAGTGCGGCAAGCCGAGAGTGCTTTGGAGGCCCTTGGCGACGCAGCCCAACCGCTCTATGCATTAGCAGGCTATGTGCTCGAACGAAAAAGCTAACAGGAGCAGAGGATCCATGCACGAACTGTTGTCGCGAATCGAATCAGCGCATCAATTGCACTCCATGACACTGGAACAACTGCGCCAGTTGGCTGACGAAATTCGCGATGTGCTTTGCAACTTGATGGCCACTAGGACAGCACACTTTGCTTCGAACTTGGGCGTCGTTGAATTGTGTTTGGCTCTGCATAGCGTTTACGATTTTCGAACGGATCGTCTCATTTGGGACACCGGTCATCAGATTTATCCGCACAAACTGATCACGGGGCGATACCACGAGTTTTCAACGATCCGAACTCGCGGCGGATTGATGGGATATCCGAACCCAGTTGAAAGCGACTACGACCTGTTCATGACCGGTCACGCAGGATGCAGCGTTTCAACCGCGCTGGGACTCAAGAGTGGCGACGATTTGCATGGTCAAAAGATGCGCAAGAGCGTCGCGGTCATTGGCGATGGAGCGTTTCCTTCAGGCATCGTCTTCGAAGCACTTAACAATGCTGGCGAGCTCAATAGCGATTTGCTTGTCGTGCTCAATGACAACAAGATGTCGATTTGTCCGAGAGTCGGCAGTGTGGCGCGGTACCTCGATCGACTTCGGACGAATCCATTCTACACAGGGCTCAAATCGGAAGTCGCCAAGATACTGAATCGAGTGCCTGTGTTCGGTGATCCGGCCGAGCGGATGTTAGCGCAAATCAAAGAAGGTGTGAAAGCTGGTTTGTGCGGTGGTATGTTATTCGAAGAACTAGGCTTTCGATATATCGGCCCGATCGACGGACATGACCTTGGATTACTCCGCAAGTATTTGCAACTGGTAAAGGATTTGCAGGGACCGGTCTTGTTGCATGTCGTAACTGAGAAAGGGCACGGCTATCAGCCTGCTGCGGCCGATCCTGTTTTCTTCCACACGCCGCCAGCATTTGAAGATGAAAATGGTAAACCGAAAGTGGTCGGAAGCGGAGGTCGCCCCGCCTACACCAACTACGCACGCGACGCCATCGGCGATGTGATGCGAGGCAACTCGAAAGTGACCGTGATGACTGCGGCAATGTGCCAAGGTAATAAATTGGAACCGGTGCGCGACGAGTTTCCCGAACGATTCTTCGACGTGGGGATTTGCGAATCGCATGCGGTCGCGTTTGCGGCTGGACATGCTAAGACAGGATTACGGCCTATCGTCGCGATCTATAGTACGTTCCTGCAGAGATCGTACGACCAAATCTTCCAGGAGGTTTGCCTGCAGAATTTGCCGGTTGTCTTCATGATGGACCGCGCTGGTTTGACCGGACCGGATGGTCCAACGCATCATGGCGTATTTGACATCGCCTACATGCGAGTGTTCCCGAACATGGTTGTGATGGCTCCAGGTGATGCGACCGAAGTGAAGTCGATGCTCGAGTTCGCTTTGCAGCACGATGGTCCGGTAGGTATCCGCTATCCGAAGTGCAATGCCCCGACACTTGATAAACCTAATGAACCAATCCGACTCGGAAAGGCCGAAGTGGTGCGGTGGGGCAACGATGGTTCTTTGATCTCTTTCGGCGGTATGCTGGAAACGTGCTTGCAAGCAGCAGATCGTATGGCCAGCGAAGGACTCGATGTCACCGTGGTCAACGCTCGGTTTGCAAAACCATTAGATATCGAAGTGCTATCGAAGTGTTTCCAGCAAGGTCGATTTGTAGTCACGATCGAAGAAGGCACTAGTATCGGCGGTTTCGGAAGCGCAGTGCTCGAAGCAGCCTGCGAACATGGTTGGGATACTCGAATGCTTAAATGCCTTGCCCTGCCTGATCGATTTGTTGAGCATGGTGAGCGCGAAGAGTTGTTAGCCGACTTAGGGTTGGATGCCCAAGGAATCGTGCGAGCTTGTCGCGAACTTGAGCAACGAATGAGCGCGGTGTCTTTTCCCCGATAGCTAATGAACGACCGCGAATTCGCGATTTACATTACTTAGTTCAAGTGCGGCGAGCGAATCTGGACGATGTCTGAAACCAGGAGCAACGCATGACCGATGTCAGCACAACAGCCTCTTGGGTCAATGAAGGGCGAAGACCTCGTGTGGTGGTCGTCGCCGCACATGACAAACCGCATGTCCATGACTGGTTGCAGCGTCTGCTACCGATGATCGGATCGTATGCCGACCTGTCTCATGTGGATCTGTCATTCTCTTATGACTTCAGTAAACCCGATGATGATTTGGTGATTGTCTTAGGTGGTGATGGTTCAATTCTTCAGGCGGCGCGGCAGATGCGCTATCATCAATTGCCGGTGCTTGGGGTGAATTTGGGTAGATTGGGTTTTCTGGCAGCTTTGGACCCGGAGCGGTTCGTAGAGGTTTGGCCGCAGGTGGTCACAGGTCAGTGTGTCGTCACTGAGCATGTGATGCTGGAGTGTTCCGTCTTTCGCAACGGCCAGCGGAGATGCTGTCAAATCGGTCTCAATGAGGTCGCTTTGCGAACCGGCAGCCCCTACACCATGTTGCAAGTGGATCTTTACGTTGACGCAGTTTGGGCAACTACCTATAGTTGCGACGGCGTGATCCTGAGTACACCGATCGGTTCGACGGCCCACAATCTTTCGGCCGGTGGACCAATCTTGCACCGCAGTTTGCAAGCGGTGGTCATCAGTCCCATCAGTCCTCATACGTTGACGATGCGTCCTGTGGTGGACGCGGCGGATCGTGTGTTTGAGCTGGGGTTGAGGCAGGTGACGGCGACAACGGCAGTGGTCGTTGATGGTCGTGAATTAGCGGAGTTGACGATGGAGGACCGAGTCCGAATCGAGAAGGCTCCAGCGACATTCAAGATGATCAGCGTACCAGGACAAAACGATTATAGAACCTTGCGAGAGAAGTTGGGATGGAGTGGAGCTCCGAGGCCCGACTTGGCTGCTGGTCCAACACCAGAGCGTCATTGATTTGCACAAGACGACTAAAAGCAATTCAAAGCGATGAACGGTTTGGCTCAGGCGAAGATACTGTTTTCCAGTAATGCTGTTTGCCAGTAATACTGTTTGCTAGTCATGATGTTTGGCAGCGATGGCAATGACGAGTTATTCCGCAAGATTCAAACCATAGAATTTGATTTACATTCGGGCAAGGAGGCTCGTGCATGAAGGCATTCGTCATTGATAGCCGCAATTTTTTGGTAGCGTCTTTATCGTTCGCACCATGGATGTCGTGTCTGTTTGCATTCTTGATCGGTTTGCTGGCGACATCGCTTATCGCGCAGGAGTCGAAAGCTTCCGCTAAGCAAGCAGCTCAACCGGCGCCGGCTAGCTCGGGTACTTATCTGTTGCGACACAAGATGCGAGCTGGTGAAGAGATTCGCAGCACGGTGACTCATCAGGCCAAGACGACGACTCGAATTCAAGGTGAGGATCAGGCTTCGACGGCCCGCACGGTAAGCGAGAAGGTGTGGAAGGTTACGGGCATAAGTAAAAGTGGTGAGATGACGTTTGAGTATCGAATCGATCGAGTCGAGATGACTCAGCAAAATGGCGATCAGCCACCTATGAATTACGACAGCAGCAAGGATAAGGAAGCGCCGGCAATCTATTCGAAGGTTGCAGGGATGGTTGGCAAACCGATTTCCACGGTGGTCGTAAACGCTCGTGGGCAAGTGCTTAAGCGAAGTGATAGCAACGATGCGCCTGATCTGGGGATGGGAGACATTATCTTGCCATTTCCTGAGGAAGCAATCGCGATTGGAGGGACATGGAGTGTGCCTCGTGATACGCGTGTGAAGCTGCGTGACGGCACGCACAAGACGATCAAGATCCGCGAGCAGTATGAGTTGCTAAAAGTACAATCGGGTGTGGCAACATTAGCTGTTCGCAGTCAACCACTCACGCCGCTGGAGGGGCCTGAAGTGGAATCTCAGGTGATGCAGCAGCTGAGCAACGGTGAGTTGCGATTCGATATGGAAAAAGGTCGCATGTTAAGCAAAGAATTGAACTGGGATGATTCGGTTGTGGGTTTCAGCGGTGCTGAAAGCCAACTTACTTACTCGGCTCGATATCGCGAGGAACTGCAAGCGCCGAAGGTCGCGGCGCGACCAGCAGCGAAACAGAAGAATCGTAAGTAGTATCGATGTTCAATTCTGCATTGTGATTTACTGTTTGCCTTTTCAGTATTTGATCCACGCGAAGTATTCGAGGATTTGGAAAGTCCAGGGCTGAGTCCATGGATTGTTCCAAGGGAATGTGGCTGAGAAAATTGAAATTGCCAGAGCGGTAAGGGCGAGCCGTCTGCCCCATACGGAACGTGATACCGCTTCGATGCCGTGCGGCAAAAAAAGCATCCAGAGTGGTGCGAGCCAGAAGACCCAGCGGAAGCCGCTGCAAACACCACCATAGTTGCGATCATCGAGAGGTCGGGCAATAAAGAAGCCGATGCAAACGATCGAGACGATCATGGCCGCGAGATGGATGATTCGCCATTGAGGTTGTTTGTTCCAGGCGATGGCAGCGCCGACGATGGCGAAGAACCAAAGTGGTGTCAGCGAAAAAATACCACGATGGCCGATCAGTGTGTGGAACGCGTAAAGGGGAACTGAGGCTTCGCCTTTATCGACGCCTGATTTCTTTTCAGGGACCCAGTAGGTATTGGGATAATCGTACCAGTCATCCCACTGCCGCAATTCCCAGGTCCCCTCCCCTGCTTGCACGGCCCAGCAATATTGTTGCTCGGTATCGAGCAGTTCCCAGGTCGGCGGCTCGGCTTGGCGAGCTTGGCGAATCTCAAGTTTATCTGACAGAGTGTTACCCGCTGAAGTAAGTGCTTCTTTTAAAGCAGGAAGCGAAGATTCAGGCGTTGTATCGCTAGCGTTTCGCGCGGCGGTCGTCACAACAGCGCCTGCTTCGCGATGCATGTAGGGAGGACGGAGATCTCCGTGGGCAAGTTGTGTGGTGATCAGGATTCCAGCAGCGACGGGGATACTGGCGACGACATAGAGGATCGCGGGTTTGATTTTTCTTGTGGCGATGTACAACAGTGGCATGAGAATCGCCCACCAGGCGAGGGCAGGAAGTTCGCAGGCGATAGCGAATGAGGCGCTAAGTCCGCACAGGAGTGGCCAGATCCAATGTTCGGATCGATCGATGGTGATTCGAATGATGGCAACGAGTGAAACGAGAACAGCAATAGTGCCAGGAAGATGATTGTTCAGTGTGGAGGCGAAGGTAGTACTGTAGAGCGCCCAGACGGAGGCAAAGACCAAGAAGATTCGCGACCATGGATCGAGCGTTGTGCGTTCGATGAGCCAGATGAGCAAGAGCCAGTAGCCGAGCAGCGGGAGGAGATTCACGATAATCAGCAACGATCGCGCGACGAAGAATGGTTCAGCGCTAAGTGTCTTGTTGGTGACTTTGTTAAAGACCCAATAAACACTGGCATAAATTGTGGTCAGGAAAGGTGGCTTGCTGCTGTAGTAATGTTGTTTGCCATCTTCACCGCGATGGCGAACCATATCGATGGTGCTCCAGGGTTTGCGGTTCTTTCTTTCGGGATCGGTTCGCTGGACCACTTCATCGATTTGAAATGTCCCTTGTTCGACGAGCGATACGAGGGTGCACCAGCGGCTGCGATCGTTAGCGCTATAGAAAGGGAGTTCGCCGGTGGCTGAGCGAGTGCTGGCGATACGACCCGCTTGGGCTGCGGTCGCGGAGATGAGGATCAAGACGTAGATGGACCAACGGGGTAGTTGGATATCGAGGCTGGACATAACGAATCTCGTTTAGTTCGTATCGGAAATGTTGGATGAATTCGTGTTCCGTGAATTCACGTTGCTTGAACTTGTGGTTTGGGAGATCGAGTAAGGGGATTGATCGGGTCGCGAGATCGCTGTGATCAACTCTGCCAAAATACCGACGGCCACCATTTGGAAACCGAGCAGCAGCGAGCAGATCGAGAGATAGAAGATTGCGCGTTCATGCAAATGGATGTCGGGAATCGCTTCGCTCATTCGGCTGATGAGCCAAAAGGTCAGGAGGATAAACAATCCGACGCTGCCGCCGAGAAGGCAGATCAAGCCGAAGGAGCCGAGAAGGTGTTGGGGGCGTTGTCGAAAGCCGGTGAGGAAGTAGACCGTGATAAGATCGAGTAGACCTTTGATAAAACGTTTCGCGCCATACTTGGAGTGACCGAACTGTCGCGGGTGATGTTGGACAGGGATTTCACCGACTTTCCAGCCGCGGCTGGCTGCGAGCACGGGAACAAATCTATGCATTTCGCCGTAGAGTTTTACTTCATCGAAGATTTCTCGACGATAGGCTTTTAGTCCGCAATTGTGATCATGCAGTGGAACGCCGGTTGCCCAGCCGACGAGGAAGTTGAAGATCTTGGAAGGAAAGGTTTTGTGCCATGGATCGTTTCGAACTTTTTTCCAACCTGAGACAACGTCATAGCCTTCAGACATTTTCTTGAGCAGGTTAGGGATTTCTTGCGGATCATCTTGTAGGTCAGCATCCATGGTGATCAGTACTTCGCCGGTCGCAGAATCAAATCCTGCAGCGAGCGCGGCAGCTTTACCGAAGTTTCGGCGTAGGCGAATGCCGGTTGTGTTCGGGTCATGGGCATTCAGTTCGGTGATACGCTCCCACGACGAATCGGTTGAGCCATCGTCGATCAAGAGTAATTGGTAGCTGAGGTTTCCAGTCTGAGCGACATCGACAATCTTTTCATGCAACAGATTCAAACTTTCCGCTTCATTGAAGACCGGAATAACAATGGAAAGTTTGGGTGATGATGAGGGGGAGGCGAGCATGCGGGTTCTGGAAAAATATAGTTACTGTATTCCGTTTCTACTTCGCTCCCAGTTTACTCCACTTTGATCTCTCAAGGGACATGGGCACTGCCGATAGCGGGCTGTGAAAGGGCAATTTCTCGTAGTTATTTTTTAGTTTGATGGCTTGGTCTTGCCGTGGAATATGAATTGATTCGCGAAGTTTAGGTTGGTTGGGTCGGCGATGGATCGGGATTTAAAGTGTTGGGTGTAGCGAGATTGTTTTTTCGGGGTGGAAGGAGGAGTGAGACGCCGGCCATGATGAGTTCGGAAGCGAGAGTGATCAAGCGAAACCAGATGGCGATGGCTAGGGCCATGGGGCCGCCGACTAAAGGTTCTAGTAAAAACATCAAAACTAATTCGCGTACCCCTGCTCCGCCGGGCATAAACGAAACGAAGCCAGCGACCGCTGCAAGGCAAGCGGTGCCGATGCAGCCCACGATCAGGTAGAGGTTCCATGGCGAGCCTAGGTCGGCGGCAGGGAAAGCTTGGAGAGCAAAGAAAAGGCTAAGGCCGGCGAAGCACCAGGCTGGAGCCAATGTGTACCAGCCGAAGAGAAAGTGCGACCAACTCAACGGGCGTACGGAATGTTGTTCATGAGTGGACAGCTTTTTCCGGAGGATCCATTGTAGGCCCAGATTAAAAATCGGCGGAATGGTGGGAGTGAAGGCGATCGCAAAGGCGGTGATAGCGAGCCAGACGAATTGCGGTTCAGGTTTCTTTAGCAGAAAGAAAAATACTGACATTGCCGCGCCGATACCGATGGCTCCCAGTGTTTCCATAAAGACGGAGACTGTTGTCGGAACGAGTGCGGCTCCGAGCGGTCGCATCATGCCGACGCGGACCACGATCACCATCGCTTTGCCGGGAATATATTTGGCGAGTTGACCGAAGAAGAAGATTCGCAAAGTTGGCCAGAAAGGTACGTGTTGATGGAAGAAGTGCAGAGTGCGGTACCAATAGAAACCCATCAGAAGAATGGTCATGGTGTAGCAAGCCATGGAGGCCAAGACGGGTGGCCAGGAGACATGCCAGTAGGTGGCTTGTTGATGTTTGAGGCGAGCGATTTGTTGTTCGAGTTGTGATGTCTGAGAGGGATCCGCGGAGGCGAGCTGTGAATCGAGTTCAACGATTCGATTTTCCAACGCTTTTTGCTGCGCGTATAGTTGGTTAATAGCATGCCGGGTGGCTTGGGCAAATCCGGCGACTACGATTAGGCAGACGGTCCATTGGAAAATTTTCTTCCAAAGACTTTTAGGGGATTGAGACTTTTTAGGCGTCATGCCGGTATCCTGAGTTAGCGTGGCTCATGCTACAATCCTTGTCGCCCATTTGGCAGATTATCGCTATTGTGGGATTCGATAGAAACCGGAAGAGCTCTTCTTGGAAATGGTTTGGGAAGTCATGGTGAATATCTTATGACCAAGATGGTATCTTTTGGCGCCTTGATTGCCATCATCGTGGTGATCGGTTTGCTGTTCTACAAGGTGATGGTGGGATTCTTTGTCCCAGTTTTTTTGGCAGCGGTTCTCTGCGTGGTATTTCGGCCGTTGCATCGAGCGGTGCTAGAGCGGCTAGGGCAGCGTGAGAAGACCGCTGCTGCCGTGACGACGGCGTTGATCTTGCTCAGCGTGCTTTTGCCTGCGGGGTTGATTATAGCAGCTGCCGCGGTGCAAGGTGCGAACCTGATTTCGGACGTCAATTCAGCCTCGGTCAGTGTGGCTTTGCAGCGCATTCGTACTTCACTTTCGCTGAATATCGATAATGCTCAGGAGATTAGGAAGTGTCAATCGGACATGGATCAATTGGTGACGGTGACCAATGAAAGTATGCCGGTTTCGCAGCGTCGCGAACGCGCCGATTTGGTGACGACCAGACTGGACGAGGATTTGGGGAACTTTCAGGAGATTTTGGCTGCCAAGGGGGGAACTCAGGCGGACTTGCAGATCGCTAAGTTGAAAGATCTCAGGGATAGTCTCCAAACGATCAAGGAGATGAGCCTGGAAGATCCGGAGTATGCCGGCGCGGTGTTGCAGGCAGCTTCGAAGTACAAAGCCTTTCGAATCGAGATTATGGGGGGCACCTATTACGCGTGGCTGCGCGAGTTGGCTAATCCTACCACGGAGGATGTAGAGCGACTGACTCGCGAGGGATTCGATTTCATTCGTCCGCGATTGTTGTCGTTTACTGGAGCGACTGGTATCGCGCTGATCAAGCTGATTATCGGTACGGGAATCATGGTCTTATCGATTTTCTTTTTTCTGTACGATGGGCCCAGTATGGTTCAGACCTTGATGAAGCTCAGTCCGCTGGATGATCGCTATGAGCAAGAGTTGCTTTTAGAGTTTGATCGTATCAGTCGCGCGATTGTTTTGGCGACGATCTTATCTGCCCTGGTGCAAGGATTGATTGCAGGGATTGGGTACTATTTTTGCGATATGCCTTCGTTGGTATTGTTGATTCTTCTCACCACTGTGTTTGCCTTGGTTCCACTGTTTGGTCCTGCTACGGTGTGGGTACCTGTGTGCCTATATCTGGCGATTTACGAGCAGCGGATTACCGAGGCCTCATTGTTGGCAGCTTGGGGTGTGTTGGTTGTAGGTACATCCGACAACATTGTAAAAGCTTTGGTTTTGCATGGTCAGTCGCAATTGCATCCGTTGCTGGCGCTGATGAGTGTGATCGGGGGCGTGCAGGCGCTGGGGCCGATTGGAATTGTGGTTGGTCCGATGGTTGTTGCGTTGCTGCAAACATTATTGGGTATTCTTCGCCGTGAGCTATCGAACATGGAGCGCAATTCGCTGACCGAATCCGATGATGACAGCAAGGGAGATTTTCTGGGGCCACTGGCGAGCAAGATACGGCGTCGCGGTGTGGTCGTCGACGATGCGGCCGCTGGGTTGGCAGCAGGGACAAATGCGGGTAGCGTTGAAATGGTCAATGAACGGTTTGGTGAATCCTCGGCAAATGAGACTGCCAACCGCGAATCGAAGGGAGATGAGAAAGAGTTAAAGCAAAATTCTAAGACATCGGAGAATGGTGGTAAGAGTCTTAAGCCCGAATATCGAGACCTTGATGACAAGTCAATTTGATTTAGCTGGAAATTGTTGTAGATATGCCTGAGTTACCGGAAGTAGAAACGATGTGTCGCGGGTTGCGACCCATTGTGGGATGCCGGATAGAAAAAGTTATTCGCCCCAAGATCTCCGTGAAGCCAATCCGATTTCAACCGGAGGCTGAGCGTTTCTGTCGCGAGTTGACGGGGCAGCGTATTGAGAGAATCGAGCGTCGCGGGAAGCGTGTGATTGTGGTGCTCGAGAGTGGCTATGTGGTCTTTCAGCCGAAGATGACAGGGTTGGTTTCTTTGACCGATCCTCCGGATCCTGATCACATACGGATGAGGTGGCTGCTGGGAGCAGTCAAGAAGGAATCGGAGCGTCGATTTTCTTCAGGATCGCTTGAGGTTTTCTTTTGGGATCGTCGCGGCTTGGGGACACTGAGTTTTTGGACTGCCGAGCAACTCGAAGAGCATTTAGGCGAAGGGAAGTTGGGGCCTGATGCGTTATCGATTTCAGTGGAGCAGTTGTGCGAACGATTTCGCAAGACGCAGCGCGCTGTCAAAGTAGCTCTGTTGGATCAGAAACTTTTAGCGGGCGTTGGCAATCTTTATGCATCGGAAATACTTCATCGTATCGAAGTTGATCCCCGTACTCCCTGTCATCGCTTGAAGGTTTTGCAATGGGAAAAGTTGCATGAAGCGATGCGAGACATTTTGGAGGAAGCAATTCGCTATGAGGGATCGACGTTGAGCGATGGGACTTATCGCAACGCATTGAACCAATCTGGCGGATATCAGAATCATCATCAGGTGTACGACCGAGAAGGGGAAGTTTGTCGCAAGTGCGGGAAGTCGCCGATCAAACGCATTGTGCAGGCTCAGCGAGCGACGTTTTTTTGTCCCATTTGTCAGCGCCGCGGTAGCAAAAGAGGCTAGTTGGAAGCTTGAGACCAGGCTTTGTGGGGTTTTTTGAGGTTGTGGCGAGGTGGTGAAAAGGCCAAAAATGCGCGGAGGCAACTGGCGTCTCGGGGGACCGAGTGTCCCGGGGATAATGGCAAATCCAAGGGCTTTTCGGGGGCCATTAGGCGAAATAAGTCACGTTTTTTCCATTAGGATTGGGTGAAAAGCTTCCGTTGCGATGGGGCAATTCGGGCTCTGCTGTTAAGATGTGGCGGTGGCACGGGTTAGAAGTGGCGGACCTTTGACTGAAAATGGGAAAAAATAGATGCAAACTGCGGGGGGAGCGACCACGAGTTGGCAAGAGCGATTTTCGCCCGACGGATTGGGGTTAGCCGCTGGGGCGATTTGGATCGTGTCAATGTTGCTCTTTAGTGCCACCGGAGGAGCATGGCTACGTGCCGCAGAGCCAGTAGTGGTTGGGCTTAGTGAGGAAAAACCAAGAGTCCCCAACATTGTTTTGTTTTTTGCGGATGATCTCGGCTATGCGGATCTAGGTTGTTTTGGTGGGGCTGCAGGAGTCACTCCGAATTTGGATCGGATGGCTTCAGAGGGGATCCGCTTGACTGATTTCCATGTTTCTCAAGCGGTCTGTAGCGCCTCTCGGGCTTCGCTGCTGACGGGGTGTTATTCCAATCGAGTGAGTATTCAAGGGGCTTTGGGGCCTGGTTCGAAAACGGGTTTGGCATTGTCTGAAGATACGATTGCCGATGTGCTGAAGCGTTCGGGATATGCGACAGCGATTTACGGCAAGTGGCATTTGGGTGATGACACACAGTTCTTGCCAGCCTCACAAGGATTTGATGATTATTTCGGCCTTCCCTACTCCAATGACATGTGGCCCTTTCATCCGACGGCGAAGAATTTTCCTGATTTGCCGCTGATCGAAGGGACGAGTGTGAAGATCAAAGCGGTAACACCAGAGGATCAAAAGAACCTAACTCGCTGGTACACCGAACACGCAGTTGATTTTATTGATCAGCATGCGGATCGTCCTTTCTTTGTCTATGTACCGCATTCGATGCCGCATGTTCCGATTTATGCTTCTAAGGATTTCGAAGGGAAAACAGGTAAGGGGCTTCATGCCGATGTTATCGCGGAAATCGATTGGAGCGTCGGAACGATTTTGAAAAAACTTAGCGATAAGGGATTGGACGATAATACGCTAGTGATTTTCACTTCGGACAACGGTCCATGGCTTTCCTATGGTCCGCATGCTGGCTCGGCCGGGCCGCTGCGTGAGGGTAAGGGAACGAGTTGGGAAGGTGGGACTCGAGTACCATTTGTAGCACGATGGCCGGGTAAAATACCGGCTGGCAAGGCCTGTGATGCGCTCACGGGAACCATCGATCTGCTACCGACGTTGGTTCGATTTGTGGGTGGGCAGTTGCCGGAGAGAAAAATCGATGGCAAGGACATAGGCGATTTGCTCGTCGCCAAAAAAACGGATTGGGACGAACCTAGGACTTTCCACTATTATTGGATAGGAGAGTTACAAGCGGTTCGCCAGGGTGATTGGAAGCTGCACTTTCCGCATACGTACCGAACAGTGGCTGGCGAAGTAAAAGAGCCAGGCCAACCCGCTCCTTACCGAGAGGAAAAGATGGGGTTGGCGCTTTACAACCTCGTTCAAGATATCGGAGAGAAGGAGAATGTTGCGTCCAAGCACCCCGACATCGTTCGGAAATTGGAGCTTCAGGCCGAGCTGATGCGAAATGAGTTAGGGGATTCGCTAACCGGTAAAATGCCATCGGAAGCACGTGCAGCTGCGATGGTGAAGAAGAAAAAGGATTGAGAATCCAGATGCTGGATGGGATGCCAACATCCACAACGCTCCATCGCTAGCGTTGCCGGAGGGGGTAATTAGGAACTCCTTTCCTAGTGAATACCTAAGGTGCTTACTGGGGCAGTTAATAGCGAAGCGGATTAGTTTCCGACGAATGAAGTTTGTCGAGACGAGTCGTTGCGAAGAAGTCGGGATCAAGTCGGAAAGATTATAACTGCGTCAGTTTAGATACATTGTTTGTCAGACAGAGAATTGATAACGGGAATCCACGGAACATTTATGCGTCGAGATGATATTCGGAACATTGTGATTATTGCCCACGTTGACCACGGTAAGACTACGTTGGTGGACTGTCTTTTGCGCCAAAGCGGTCAGTTCCGCGATTCGCAACTGCAAGGTGAACGTATTCTTGACAGCAATGACTTGGAACGTGAACGCGGTATCACGATCTTGGCGAAGAACATTGCTTTACCCTACAAGGGAGTGAAGATTAATTTGATCGACACGCCTGGTCACGCGGACTTTGGTGGTGAAGTGGAACGCGTGGTTCGAATGGCTGATGGTGCTTTGGTCTTGATGGATGCTGCCGAAGGACCGATGCCGCAAACTCGCTTTGTATTGTCCAAGGCGTTGGAAGCAGGTGTGCGACCGATTGTTGTGATCAACAAGATAGACCGTCCCGATGCGCGATCGATGGAAGTGTTGGACGAGGCGTTAACGTTGCTGGTGGATTTAGGTGGCGAAAAGTACTTAGAAGATTTTTCTTATGTATTCGCCTCCGCTAAAGAAGGTTTTGCAACTCACGATCCTGCGGTGCGCGGAACCTCGATGCAACCGCTCCTGGATTTAGTGCTCGATAAGATTCCTGGCCCTGACGTGGAGATGGACAAGCCGCTGCGGATGTTGGTTACCAATCTCGATTGGTCTGAATATGTTGGCCGTATCGCTGTGGGACGTTTGCTCTCTGGAACGGTTACCAAAAACCAACAGGTTGATTTGGTGAAAGAGAAGTCGGTTATTGCTGGAAACCTAACAAATCTTTTTACCTTCGACAAACTAGGCCGGGTCGACGTCGAACAGGCATCGGCAGGTGATGTGGTAGCGATGGTGGGGATGGAAGATGTAGAAATTGGGGATACGATTTGCCAAAGAGGTTGTCCTGATCCCCTGCCCCGTTTGAAGGTCGATGAGCCAACTCTGGAAATGATCTTCAGCATTAATAGCTCTCCATTTGCCGGGCGCGAAGGAAAGTACGTTACCACTCGGCAGCTCAAAGGACGACTTGAGAAAGAGCTCGAGCGCAACGTGGCCTTGCGCATGAGGCAGTTGGAAGGGGCGGACGCTTATGCCGTAAGTGGCCGCGGTGTGTTGCACTTGGCCGTTTTAATCGAAACGATGCGCCGCGAAGGTTTCGAGTTATCTGTTGGCAAGCCTCGAGTGGTTCTCAAGGAAGTCGATGGCAAGTTGCATGAACCGTTCGAAGAGTTGAATGTGGAAGTGCCAACGGACAAAGTGGGGCCGGTTATGGAGATGGTGGGGAACCGTCGAGGCATGCTCGAGGAGATGAATCCGCGTGGTGATTACACGATGTTGCGATTCAGCGTTCCTGCTCGAGGTTTGATCGGTTTGAGAACCCGAATGCTCAATGCGACTCAAGGTACCGCGATTATCCATCATCGATTTTCGTCTTATCGGCCGATGGAGGCGGAAGTTCCGCACCGTACTAATGGTGTGTTGGTGTCGATGGTAACTGGTAAAGCGGTTCCGTTCGCTTTGTTTGGTCTGCAAGAGCGTTCGGAGTTGTTTGTTGGTCCGGGGCAAGAAGTTTATGAAGGGATGATCGTTGGCGAAAATGCCCGCGATAATGATTTGACCGTAAATCCATGTCGAGAAAAGAAATTGACCAACATGCGAGCCTCCGGAAGCGATGAGAATGTGATTCTTAAACCACCCCGTATTCTCTATCTCGAAGCCGCTTTGGAATACATCGAGGATGATGAACTTGTCGAGATCACTCCGCAGACGATTCGCTTGAGAAAGATATCTCTTAAGGAGAGCGATCGTCGTCGCCAAGGGCGAGCAGCGACATTGGTTTAGGATTTGTCAGCCATCGATTGTTTAAAAGTCGATCACTGCCAATTAATTAGATTCGGCGTTGTGGACAGGAATAAACAGTCCATAACGCCGAATGCATTTCGGAATCAGGTTTTGGAACCGTGCCAAAAATTGTTCGGTTCGCTTTATGTCCTTTGGCTCAAATGAAGCGGATGTTCGCGTCGCGAGCAACAGCAGGATAGCGAAGACGCACGCTGAAGCGACACTTCCCATCAAAAGGCTCAAGGGGGCTAGGATCAATAGCAGCAAGGTCCGATCGATACGACAGCCCGCATGCTTGATGGCGATGATCAGCAAAGCGAGTACAAAAAGATTAGAGATCCAAGTGGCTGTTACTGCTCCCTGTAGTTCGTATCGAGGGATCAGCATCATGTTTAGACCAACGTTGACGAGTAGTCCTATTGCACAAATTACGACGGTGATTCTTCCTCGCTCGGCGCACCAAAGATAGTTTTGAGCTAGCAGCGTGAGAGAGGATAGGATGGTGATCACGAGGCACTCTGGAACAATCTCTAGCCCAGCCTGGTAGCG
>JBEGUT010000022.1:0-15240 GCA_041178745.1 Planctomycetota bacterium
CGCTTCCAATGCCGGCTACCACTATTTTGGCAGTGCCAAGATCTTTGCACAGATGGGAAAAGCATTTGCCGAGGCCGTGCTACCTTTTCAGAAATAGACTACGCGGGCGGATACGATACGCAAGCAACCCTCCGGAGCTGAAGGGCATTCTGGAAAATGCTTTCGAGAACTCGGCGCTTTTGAGTCAGATGGATTCGCTGGTCGGTATTTCTCACCTGATGAGATGGAATTAAGCGGCAAACGTAGGTCCCTTCAGGCCGAGTACCCCAGTTGCAAGGCTGTGTTTTCTCATTTTTGTACTCGACCTCAAGATTCACCCAACGTCTTCAGGTATCCATCGATCGGCGTGGTGCAGGAATTGGACGCCCATGGCTGGCCAACCAAACAGTGGATCACCAAAAAAGGAATTACCAAGGGTCTCCAGAGGGCTGACTTTCTATCGGGATTACAAGAGCAACTGGCCCTCGAAATTGATAAGACTTCTGGTATCTTTACCTACTTTAGTAGCTTACAATTGGCACACTAGGACTGAAACTTCCCGTTCATTTGCGTTCCTGCGACGAGGTCTGTTGAATGCATGGCTTGATAATCGTGCAAATCCAAAAGTTTGCTCAGCAAACGATTGGAGCTCAAAAATGGCGTGCGGCTCTTGAAGAGGCGGGGCTTGAAGGGAGTTCGTTTTCGGCAGGATCTGTTTACGACGACTCTCAAGCTCTCGGGCTCGTTGTCTTAGCGGCGCAAACTCTCGGCGCGCCAGTCGATGAAGTGGTTGAATCGTTTGGGCGTTTCCTCGCGACGGAACTCATTCGACTCTACCAGCGAGTGATCAAGCCTGAGTGGAAGACACTCGAGATCATCGAGAACACGGAAACTTTTATTCATTCAGCGGTTCGCGCAGGTAATCCCGGAGCCGCTCCGCCGGTACTCGACGCTATCCGAATTTCGGACAATGAACTACATCTTTTGTATTCGTCCGATCGGAAGTTGTGCAGACTCGCTATCGGCATCATCAAAGGGCTCGCGGATCATTTCCAAGAGATCATTGAAATATATCAAGATTCCTGCATGAACGAAGGGGCTGCCTTCTGCTCGTTTCGTCTGAGGAGGACATCGGTCCGGCACGACACGGAGAACATCACGATTGGAAACACGATCCAAATCGATTTAAAGCGCCAAGAAGCTACCAGCGAATATAAAACGCCTATGGAATTGGGGGTCGACTTCAACATCAGTGAGTCATCCACGACAGAGCCAACCCGATGGGAGAGATACCTGTCGCCTAGGATGTTCGAATCCGATTTTGCAAGCATCGGTCCCTACCGTCTACTTGCCCGACAAGGTGAAGGTGGGATGGGTTGTGTCTTTCGTTCGATCGATACTCGAACCGAGCAGTCTGTAGCGATCAAGATTCTTCATCCGGAGGTCGCGAAAAATCGAACCGCACAGACGCGTTTCTTGCGAGAATTTAAAGCCCTGAAATTGATCAAGAGCAATCATGTTGTGGAGGTTCGCGATGTCGGTCAAATCGGACAAATTCCCTATCTAGTCATGGAATTCCTTAAGGGTACGAATCTTAGGGATTACTGTTTGCGGTTCCAGGGTGTGCCCAATCATGAAATCATTCGCATCGCCATCGAAACTGTAAAAGGCCTTTCAGCAGTACACGATGTGGGTATCATTCACCGCGACCTGAAACCCGAGAATTTATGGGTCGAAAATCCTAGTTTAAACGTCAAGATCATCGATTTTGGTCTGGCCCATGCGGTTGCTGAGGATTCGCGTGTGACACGCACGGGTACTTTCAACGGAACCCCCTCGTTCATTGCTCCCGAGCAAGCTAGCGGGCGGGAAGTAGATCATCGAGCTGATTTCTTTAGCCTCGGTTGTGTGTTCTACGAGTTGGCTACCGGAACAAGGCCATTCGACAAAGGTAACCTGATGGCGACTTTGTCGGCTCTTGCCAACGATACCCCAGCGCCGCCAATCGAAGTAGTCTCGGACCTTCCCTCCGAACTTTCTGATCTCATCATGAAAATGATCGAAAAGGTTCCAGCGAACCGGCCTCAGAGTTGTGCAGAAATTCAAGCTGTACTGAACAATATTTAGCTGAAACCATCCTAGGTTACTGCTCGATTCTTCGTCTATCTCGAAATCTTCTTTCTTTAAATCTTGTGTCGCATCCTTTGGCGTTTCGTGGCATCCTTGGTAGTGCAAGTTCCTGCCTTTTAGCCCTCCGGTGCGGCAGGACATTTTAGAAACACAAACCGGCGTCTGTCATTCCAATATCTATTGCCATGATGTTGAACGACTTTGTTCTGGCATCCATACCTATCTTCCATTAGCTTCACCAGCGCACGATCCTACATCTACCTATTCCGGGCAGAGTCTTCATTTTAATTCTGCGCAACATGCTCTTGAAAGCAAGGTGTGGGTTTGAGTGAGGCACCAATGATTGGTGGTTGGCGGAAGAGCGGTCTTAACCGTCGATGCTACGAGCGATGCGGCGATCCGGTTGTTTGACTCAGTTCTCAATGGCGATTCGTGTTACTGTCTTTGTCCGAAGACTACTCCATGGCCACCAACGTACCCCGAAAGCAACCCACGAAGACTCCCAGAATCCGTGGGTTTACTCTTGCAAGACAGCAAATGCTGTCATCGCAGTAAGGGTTAAGTGCCCGAGGTGAGTTCATCGCGACGAAGCCTTCGAAACTGATTGTCGCATCTTTGGTCCTCATCTTTCGACCGATCCGAGGCAGAATTTTACATTGCCGTCACCATCTGCTAAGCTCTCTTCCTTGCAATCGGCCGCCGATTTGACTAGCGATATCCCAACAGTGCACGAACTTCAGAGTTTCACGTGAGCGACAAGGCAACCCGGCGTTTTCTGACGGTGGCTGCTCGCGACGTAATCCTCTGATCGCAGGGGAATCGCAACGGCGTACCCACGAGCTTCCAGGGAGAAGAGCGGCGAAGCGATGATTACGACTACCGAGCACTCAAATCGCTACCGAGGCGCGACTTTCCTCGGAGTCATTCCCCGCGGTATTAGTCGATACAGTTGGCTGATCTTGCTGAACACTTGGCTGTCGTGGGCAATGAATGCGCTGACCTTCGCGATGGTCTATGTGCTCGGTACGGTTATCATCAGTGACTTCAAGCTTTCTCCCGTAAGCTGGGGACTCATCGTCAGCGGCTACCTTGCTGTTCGCGTGCTCTGTGACCTGCCGATCTCGATCTTAAGCGATCGAATGGGCCGGGGCTGGCGACGGAAATTCGTATGGTTCCCGATGATGATGCTTTATGCAGTGGCGGGGACGCTCATCGCCATCCCGGCGCTATCCGGTACCCTTGTCGGTTATTGTCTGCTGCTTATCGGCATCGCCCTTGGTACGACCGCGAGCGAGGCGCTCGGTGTTGTGACTGCAAGCGAGTGGTGGCCGCGCGAGCACCGCGGGTTTGCCGTCGGCGTGCATCACACAGGCTACCCGATCGGCGCGCTGATCGGTGGCGGTATGGCGGCAGCAACGCTCGCGATCTTTGGTGAGGACGCTTGGCGCATCGTCTACCTAAGCTCAATCTTTACGATTCCCTTCGCGATCTGGTACTGGTTCCTCGCCACCAAAGTACACCAGGATGAAGTCGAGCGAAACGATCGTGAGCAGGGGCTTACACCCTCGATCGAAGAGCACGACGACGAGGAACGAGTCTCGCTACGCAGTTGCTTTGAGGCACTAAAGAGCAAGGAAGTACTAGTTTTTGCGATCTGCGCACTGCTCTTTCAGGCAATGCAGAATGTATTCCAGACCAGCTACCCCGAGTACCTAAAGTTCGTCGGCGGACTTGGCGCAGCAACGGCAGCCGGGCTGAGCGTTGTGTGGTCGATTACCGGCGCTTTCTTCCAATTCCTGTGGCCTACAATCTCGGACCGCGTCGGTCGTAAGTGGTTCATCGTCGGTGCCGGAGTGATCCAGGCAATCGTCTTCGCGATACTGCCATTTTGTACGAACGTGCCAGCCGCGATCGGTATCCAACTGCTCTACGGTGTGACGCTCAACGCAGTCTTCCCGTTGCTGTTTTCGAGCACCACAGACGTCGCGGGAAAACGCACAGCCTCGGCTCTCGGCGTGGTGTTCAGCCTGCTGTGGCTGGGTGCGGTGTTGGGGACGCTGCTTGCCTCGGTCATCCTGCAGACCGGCGGCGGGTTCACGAATGCGGCCGCCTATCGGACGGTCTACTTCTCGATGATCCCGCTCTGCATGGTGATTATCGTGCTTCGGTTGCTCGTCCGCGAGACGAACCCACCGTGCTCGACAAAACAGTGAAACCAAAAAAACAATATGAGACTTGGGGCGACTGTCAGCGTCTTTCAAAGAATCGATCTACCAGATGACAGGATTCTCGAAAGACCAGACGACTTTTCGCGATCCGCAGTAAAAGTCGACCAATTTGAACGCAATTCAATATTGGGAACTCGGACGAAATCAATCAAATGGTCATGACGAAAAGTAAGGCGAAGTGATGCACCTATTTCATTTTTAGGAGGTGTGGCAGGATCATTTTCAACGTTTGTTTGAGGCCTAGTAAAGGGTGCTACAGTCTGCTTGAGAGAGAACTACTTCGGAGAGGGCATGGGCGTGGTCAGTGGCAGGCTTAAACGACTTATTCGCCGTTTTACTCATGAAATCGGTAAATTAACTTCCTAATTCAAGTCGTTAAACCCTTACGGCTTCGATAACGCTGAAGAGTCCGTGCGTAGAAATGATGCGTTCAACGCGAAAGCCTGCTTTCGCTAAAAGCAATCCATAATCTTGGCCAGTTCGTTCACGGCCTCCTAATAGAACGAGCATTGCCAGGTCGGTTAGAGGGACTAGTGAAGGTTCCGGTTGGTCTGGCACTAGCATCTCCACCACCAGCAACTTGCTTTCGGGGTTAGCTACTTGATGAATATTTTTCAACAACGTCAAGCACTCTGCGTCGTTCCAGTCATGGAGGATTTGCTTCAGAAGGTAGAGGTCACCACCGACGGGGACTCCTTGAAAAAAATCTCCACTAATCAGCGTGATGCGATCCTCCATCCCGCTGGACTTTACGGCGATGCGAGCTTGATCGATCACGTTTGGCAAATCAAACAGCACCCCCTTTGCCGTTGGAACGACTTCAAGCAACTTCGATAAAAGCATCCCATGGCTACCGCCAACATCCACAATATTTCGCGCTTGTGATGCATCATAATGGGCCACCACATCCAATGCTGCGGCTTGGGATAGATACCCCATCGTTCGGGAAAAGTGGAGACTCTCCTGTTCATGCTGAGCGTAGTATTCCCATAGTTCCATCCCAAGCACATTTTTGCATTGTGAAGCGCCGCTGAGAATTGCTTGTTCAAGTTTCCCAAACGTCAACCAATGCCCCGGACCGATGACACCGATGGCGTAATCACGCAACGATCCCTTCTTATCCGTCTTGAGTAACTCTCCCATTGGAGTCAGAGAGAAAGTGCGATGATCAGACTCTTGGTTCAATAGCCCAAAACAAGCGCATGCTCTGAGAAGTCGATATAGTGCATCGGTGTTCGATTGCGTCGCGATCGCAATCGCATCCACTGACTTTGGCCCATCGGCTAAATGATCAGCGATCCCCAATTTAGCTGCAACATAAACCACCTGGGAAAGCCAATAGCCTTCGATCATCTGAATCACTTGCAACGCCGGCGATACACGATTGCCATCCTCATTGGAGGTCGGGAAAAAGCTCATAATTCGTACGTTCCTTTGGCAATGTTTGTCGGATTCGGGGCATATGGAAAATCTACGATTTTGATTTTAGGCTACCAGCTTCGGTCGATCCACTATAGCCGTAAGCATCAACCTTTTGTCTTGGTTCACCGGAAAGTGGCTTCGGCTACCTGCCGGTTAACGCTGGGTGAATGAAGCTGGCGTTGGGATTTCGCCGCGTCGTGCGGCGAATGGTTTACTTGCTTTTTTCCAAAATCGGAATGCGGCCCTCACGACGCTCGGGTTGCGGGACCCACCCGCGCGAATTTTCGCCACCTATTTCGCAACTCTTTTTCTGATTACTCGCGTTGAATTCAGCGGATTTCTAGAGGTTTTTCGTTGCCGGTAGTTGTCGCGAAGGCTTACACGATTGAAGATGGTAATGAACACCGGGTTGCCCTCGTCAGTCGCCTACGAGTTGATTGTAATTCGATTTCATGCGACCCGCACCGAATGAGCTAACGTCAGCAAGAGTGCTCTTTTTTGTTAACTAAGCACACAGGAACACATCATGCCATCGACTCTGCCCAGTCTGCTTGTTGCTCTGATCTGCATCATATGCCTTGGAGGCAGGGCATCGGCGAGCGTCATAATTGTAAAGAACCTCGGAGATTCGGGGGCTGGATCACTGCGAGCCGCAGTGGCGATTGCGAATGAAACACCAGGCGAGGATGTGATTCGCTTCCGGGGGGATCTCAAGGGCAAAATCAAGCTTACCAGCGGTCAATTAGAAATTACAGGGCCTCTGACGATTGCCGGACCCGGCGAGACTCGGCTAACGGTGAGCGGTGGGAAAGTCAGCCGAATCTTTTTGATCCGACCTGATGTCGAAGTGTCCATTAAGGACCTCACCATCGCTGATGGCCGTAATACTGTTCAGGATAATATTTCCATCGTCGTCACACGTGGTGGAGCCATCCTGAACGACGGCGGAAAACTAAATCTCCTTCGAGTAACAATGTCCAACAATGTAACGATCAACAACACCAACTCCGACGTTGTGGGAGGCGGCGCGATTGTGAACTCGGGTTTTGCAACGCTCACCGCGACCAACTGCCAGTTTATCAACAACGTTGCCTGTGGCGGAAAGCGTTATGCCTTTGGTGGTGCTATCGGTAACGTGACCGAATCGGTGGCGATTATTGAAGACTGCATTTTTAAAGATAACCTGGTCACCTCGGGTAGTACGAGTTATGGAGGCGCAATCGGTAATTTTGGTGGCAGCAAGTTGACTGCAATCGACTGTAAATTTGACGAAAACACCGCCAGCGGGATCGAATTTGGTGAGAAGGCATTTGGTGGCGCAATTGCAACTCGGCCCGGAACGGTCGATGGTTCAGGGAGCCGGACGTTGATCGAGAATTGCCTACTCATCGCCAATCTCTCCGTTGGCGCAGTAGGTGGAACTGGACAGCCAGGTGCGGATGCGGGCGGGGGAGCGATCTACAACTTCAATTCGACGTTGATTGCAGCATCCAGCACCCTTCTTGAGAACGAAGCGGTGGGCGGCAATGGCGATAACAGTGGAGGCAGCGCATACGGCGGCGCGGTTCTGGTGGCGGGCACGGGCGCGAATCTTGCGCCACAGGTCGAGATTAGACGCTGCGACTTCCTCGAAAATATTGCTTCTGGCGGAAGTCCGGGGAGCGAAATTGCTGGGCTAGCTCTTGGCGGTGCACTGCACAATTCCTCCTCGTGCTGGATAGACCTTCGGGAGTCAACAATCTCCGGCAACTGCGCAGATGGTGGCCAGCTTGGCCAGGGCATCGGTGGCGGGGTTTACACGTTCGGAATAGTAACCGCCGACAATCGGACGATTCGAAGGATCGTGGATAACAAAGCCTCTACGAGTAACGATAATGTGTTTGGGACCATTACCAAAGATTAGTTGCCGCTTTTCTCCGAAAGAGTTCACCCGTTAATATATTTTGAATTGCGAAGCTGTGTTGGAATTCAGGGGAATACTGTGGTAGTTTATAGAGAGCAACGACTAAAGGAGCACAACCATCCGTCCCCAAATTTCGCCAAGTCCATCTTTCGAAATACTCGGCCGCGAATGGATTCGCGCTCAGTGTGTTAGAGTGGTCCGCCGCAGACCGATTAAACGCTTCCGTCGACTCTGGAAGCCTCAGTATCTCTGCTACCACACACTGCAGTACCTCAGCCACTAAACTCTCCACCATATGCCAGGGCCGATTCAACCATTAAGTCTCGCCCCCTTACGACTCTTACATCGCCCCGGGTTATTATCCGTTCGGAGCGCTAAGCAGTTTGGAGCATCGAAATCAGACTGCGGTGTGATGGCGGTGAGTGAATGGCGGTGCGAGAGTTGTGGAACATCGCTGCACTGCGACAGCGCGAAAAAAGCCGGCATCCGAAGGTGGGGGGCTTTCGCGTTCTATTGCCAGTTTTCGCAACCACTTCGGGCGCCGCGATGTGTCTGGAAGCTTTCTCTTTGGCCGGCCGCGCGCCATCTATGGCACCCACTCGCGATGAAATTCCGACTCGATCTCCTCGATACACTCGTTATTCCCTTTGCGTCTGGGTTATAGACCGTTGCGAGCGGGGACGCGGAATGTTAATGTACCGGGACGGAGCGGGGTAACCGGCTCGCAGATTTGTGAGTCCTCAAGACGCGCCACGCGCCTCTACATCGTTGTGCAGGACGGCGGCATCGATTAGACACCCATCCACCCCTTCACCAAGGAGTCGCATCTTGGGCGACGCGAACCCCATCCGCTACGAGCCTCAGGAGCCCGCTCCACACCCGCTTGCAGCGGGGCTCGGCGCGCAGATCGTTACCCTCATGGCCACTGGCGTCATGGTAAGCCCGCTGGTGGTAGCGAGGGGCGCCGGGCTCGATGCAGCGGCCACCAGTTGGCTTGTGTTCGCCGCGTTATTAGCTGCCGGGCTCTCCACTTGGCTGCAGGCGATGCAGTTGGGGCGAGTGGGCGGTGGTCACACGCTGTTTGTGGGATCGAACGTCGCCTTCGTGGGTATCTGCGTGAGCGCCATTCAGGCGGGCGGACTTGGCCTCATGGCTGCCTTGGTATGCGTGTCGTCGCTGTCTACCTTCGCCTTCACCTACAAACTGGGTGCCCTGCGCCGTGTACTAACGCCCGCTGTGGGCGGCACAGTGCTCATGCTCATGTCCCTGAGCGTAGCACCGGTGGCTTGGGGCATGCTGAAGAAAGTGCCCACCGAATTCCTCGAGGGACCCGCGCCAATTGTGGCGGGGGCTACCTTCCTGGTCATCCTACTCGTATCCCTTTTTGCCCGAGGCATGCTGCGCCTTTGGGCGCCCATTCTCGGTGTAGTAATTGGCAGCGCCATGAGCGGAATCTACGGCATGGTAGACGTTAGCAAGGTGGCCGAGGCCGCTTGGCTCGGCCTGCCCGCAGGACAGTGGCCCGGCATCAGCCTGGACCTCGGCCCAAGCTTCTGGGGATTGCTCCCCGCCTTCCTGCTGGTGAGCTTGGTAGGCTGCATCGAAACCTATGCCGACGGCATCTCGGTACAGCGATCGTCCTACCGCCGTCCGCGACCGGTGGATTACCGTGCCGTGCAGGGCGCCATCAACGCTGATGGCGTGGGGAGCTTCTTCGCCGGTGCCCTGGGTACCATTCCCAACACGGTCTACTCCATGAGCGTGGGCGTCATGGAACTCACGCGGGTGGCGTCGCGGCGCGTGGCGTACTGGGGTGGTTTGTTTCTTATCCTGCTGGCTTTCTCGCCCAAGGTATCTGCCTTGGTGGCCGCGATCCCCGGCCCGGTGGCGGCGGCCTACATCCTTATGATTCTGGTGATCCTCTTTGGGCATGGCATGCAGATGGTTTATGAAGACTCCCTCGGCTTCGAGGCCGGGCTTGCAGTTTGTGTGGGATTCTGGGTGGGAATGGGCTTCCAGGGCGGCTTTCTGTTCAACGACCTGGCGCCGAAGTGGGCACAGATGTTCCTATCCAACGGCACCACCTCAGGCGGTATCACCACGCTACTTATCATGGCCCTGCTGCAGTTGCGCAGCGGTCCGTCCGACCGCTTTGCGGCGTCCCTGGAGCCAGCCTCGGCCGATCGCCTGCGGGCGCTGGTGGAGCGATTCGCCGCGAGCCTGTCGTGGGACAAGCACGCCCGCGGACGATTAGAGATGATAGTGCATGAGGCCTTCCTGTTCCTGCTCAAGGCTGGCATGGGGCGCAACGCCGCAACGCCACGGCAATTCAAGGTGCGGTTGCGGCAGGTCGGCGAACAGGTGGAGATAGAGTTCGTGTGCGCGCCTGCTGCCAGCAACATCGAGGCTGCCATTAGCGACCTTCCTCCCGACATGGCGCCGGCCTCGGAGGACGACCTGTCGCTGCTTCTGCTGCGTGGGCTGGCGCGGGAGGTGCGACATATGCAGTACCACGGAGTGGACTACCTGATCATCAAGGCGGACGCAACGCCGCCTAACAACGATTGATAGCTGCTGCTCGCCAAGACATTTTGGACTTTTCGCCTGAAGTGGCTGCGGCCTTCCTGCCATTGGGTATCTGGAACCTCTCCAACAGCGAAATCTTAATGAAGATCATCTCGATCAAGAGATCGATCTCGCCAATCGAAAACCAAAATCGTTATCTGGCGTGATGGATAGATCGTCGAACTGTCGCCGGAGGAAGCGACAGCAGAATTAGAAGCGAACTTAGCCAAAAGGGATTCCAGTATCACCATCTAATCGAACCTCTGGTCCCTCTGGCGATGCAACACATTTTACAAATCCCGTTAGACAACTCGGGGAGCCACTGGGTGGCAAGAGAGTGGTTTTTGGAGAGTGGAAATTAAAACGCCGTTTTTTCTGAGGCGACCGAGACGTAGTTCGGTATGGGAGGTGGTTTCGAGGCGCGCCACGCCAAAACGCTCCTAATTTTCATGTCTTGAGCGAAATGCTCTTGGCCGGATCGCTTACTTTCCGCTATCTAACCAACCGGCATCTGGCCAATCTTGCTTTTGCTAGCACCAATCGACGTGACTGCATTCCTTCATCATCTTGCTGAAACTTTTGATCGGCTCTGCATTTTTCTGCTTAGCGTAACTCGCTGCGTAAAAATCGGGCGGCGTTGCAGTTTCGTTACAAGCTTCTGCTGGTTGATATCGTTGCAAGTTTGTCTTTTTGGTGTGCTGGAGGCTTCAGGGCAATCACCGCTGCCGGGGCGGGAAGAAGCGGTCGTTGCTGATAATTCAGTTTGGGCGGACCCGTTGCATCCACCGATGCATCCGACGCTGATCGAGCCTGCGCCTTTACAGTTGCCTCCTTCTTCCGTCATCGAATCATCGTCCGCAGTGCCTTCGAGCACGGAGTTGGACGGGATGAACGATGAAAGGCCCGTGAAGCCTAAGAGTCGAGGGCCTCTTCGAGTTGGGAAGCGTGGGGATATGGCGCCGCTACGATATCGCGTCGGATGGCAACCGGCGCGCCAGATCCGTGGGCAGGCTCACGAACTTGATGTTTTAGAGCACGATGTTCAGTTCGGTGCGCCGGTCTACATGCAGACACCGCATAAGTTAATTTTTTCAGGTGGCGTGCGTTATCACCAATTCAATACGACAGCCGTATTTCCGGATAGTGGCTTATCGTTTCCCGATGAGTTATGGAATATTCGCATTGGCAAAAATTATTTTTATCAATTTGAAAATGGCTGGACGGGAGGGCTTAATGTCAACCTCGGTTCTGCGAGCGACCAGCCTTTTGGTGATTTAAGGAACTACAATTTAGGGGCGATAGGATTTGTGTCGATCCCGGTCGAGGATCGCGATGCATGGAATGTGGCGCTGGTTTACATGCCGATGTCGCAGATACCATTTCCGATCCCTTCGGTCGCCTATCAATGGAATCCTTCAGATGAACTCAGTATGAATATTGGCTTGCCGTTCGAGGTATCCTATCGACCTACCGAACAATTGAGTTTTGAAGCTTCGTATATGCTGTTGACCACGGTCCATACTCAGGCCACTTATCGTTGGACGGATGCATGGAAATCGTATGTCGCGTATGATTGGGAAAATCAAAGTTGGTTTCTGGATCAACGGGTTAAGGACGACGAGCGATTGTTCTTGTATGAAATGCGACTTGTGATGGGAATTCAGAAGCGATTTCGCAGCAACATTACGATCGACGTTACTACCGGCTATGTTTTTGATCGATACTTCTTCAATGGTCAAGGCTTTGAAGATCGTAACCAAGACCGTATTGATATCGATTCGGGGCCGTTTGTTGCTATTGAAGCCGCGTTGCGATTTTAGGCGATTGCTTTTCGAACTTTTTCAAGTTGCCAACCTCTCCGCCCCATATTGTGGTTGCAACCATCTCGAAGAAAAATTCAATGTGTTACGATCCTGTTCGAGAGCAGCGATTAAACAACGCACAATGACCCTAACGGGTTAGCGTCGTTTTTTGGTTTCCATAGTTACACGGTTTCCATCTCATTGATTAATCGCAAAATAGGACACCGCTTTGTACCAAGCCACTACTAGAACCGTTCGTAACCGACGGTTGCCGATGTCGCTGTGCGACGGGTAACCGACTTCGAAGATTTGAAACTCTCCTGGAAATATTATCATTCGAGTTAGCAGTGAGATTTCAGTCAAAGTCAGCGAGAGGATGTTCAGCGTCCCGTCCCAATTTAGCAAAAACTCACTCGACGCGCTCACTTCGAATCGTCAACCGCTAAAACCGAAAATGAAGCACAAAGAATCCTAGAACAGTTTGTGAAGTTATCTGACGACGTGAGTAAAAGACTAGCTGATTTCAATGCAAATGAGTCAAGAATTGCTAATAAAAATGGAAGAAGTTTGAGTAACTCCGAACGTAATCGTCACGGTAAAAGGACATTCATAGAGATGGCGTGTTGTTTTATTACGAGTGACTCGATTCTCTAAGGAATGCCAAAAATGTATGAAGTGGGTCGCAAGGTTATTCCAAAAAGGGTCTTACTTGATAGACGACAAACGATCTTAGATAATTCGTGGAAAGAATGCGACGATTCGCAAGGTTAGGCATTAGATAGGCCCCATGCTTAGGGAAAAGCAATTAGGGAAAACTTATCGCACACTCGAAGAGTGGTTTTTCGAGCGGTCCGGGGCAAAATGGAAACTGTCGAAAATGGCGTTTACAGACGTAACCAAGAGAGGTCTTGCAGCGACCTATTTGATCCTATATGTGATCATCTTCCTGTGGGCTCTGAGTACAAAGGAGGGAGCAGGTGGCGGGATGGCGTTTGTCCTGCCGATCATTTTAGGGCTTCCCTGGAGCCTATTGCTTGGGCTTTTACTTCTTGTCGCTCCGCTGCCGAAAACCGTCATGTTTTTGTTGTTGCTCGTCGTTCCCCCCGCGATCAACGTTTGGCTGATACTTCGTACGAGCGGAATTTTTCGCACGGCTCGCGATTTGAATCCAAGCATTACCACGGGGAAGTCAGATAGCAACAATAAGCAAGCGGAGCAGTGAGGTTGAATGCGGCGCGTTTTTCCACGTTAGGTGATTTTGTTCGTTCTGCAATAATCGCGGAAAATCAAGGATGTTCTGTGGCATCTATCGCAGAGTCATCATGGTAAAATAGAATTCCAAGGAGGCGAAGCTTCTGAAAGTTGGGGCGTCGGTCCCGCAAGGCCAAACCTCTTCTATTACAGTCGCCTGGAATAGCCTACCGACTACGAGCCCACCGACTCGTCCACATGAGGTACCTGCATGACATTAAGGCCACTGGTATGGCTCGCTATATGGCTTGCCACCAATTTGCTCTCGATGGAAGAACGGTCGGTGTTGGGCGACGAGCGGGATGAATTCTTCGAGTCACGGATCAGGCCAGTGCTCGTGGAGCATTGCTACCAGTGTCATAATTCGGCGAACATGGCAGAAGGTGGTCTGGCGATCGATCATCGAGGAGCGACTCTTCAAGGAGGTGATGGCGGGACGATTATCGAGCCTGGAAAACCGTTGGAAAGTCGTTTACTGGCCATACTGCGTCATGACGTCGATGGTCTGCAGATGCCACAAGGAGGCGCGAAGCTAAGTCCATCGGTGATCGCGGATTTCGAAAAATGGATTGCAATGGGAGCCTATGATCCTCGCGATAAACCTCCTACGGAACATGAACTAGCGCAAGCGACATCGTGGGAAGCAGTGTTTGCGAAGCGAATGAAGTGGTGGAGCTTACTTCCTGTACGCCGCGTTGTCCCTCCTGCCGTGAAGAACCAGGGCTGGTCGGAGCATCCAGTGGATCGTTTCGTTTTGGCAAAACTCGAAGAGCATGATTTGCAGCCAGCCGGACGGGCGGACAAGCGAACTTTGTTGCGACGGGCGACCTTGGCACTGACGGGATTACCACCTACGCCGAGTGAGATCGAGGCTTTTCTCGCCGACCAGTCTCCGCAGGCCTTCGAGGTGGTCGTTGATCGGCTGCTGAATTCACCTCGTTTTGGCGAACGCTGGGCCAGGCACTGGATGGACTTAGTTCGTTACTGCGAATCGCACGGAAGCCAGGGCGATCCGGAATTGCCCAATGCATACAAGTATCGTGACTATTTGATTCGCGCCTTTAACGCTGATGTCCCTTACGATCAGTTGGTGCGTGAACATCTCGCTGGTGATCTGCTAAGTCAACCGCGCTGGAATGTCGAGGAAGGATTTAACGAATCAGCTATTGGACCGGCCCACTTGCGGATGGTGGAGCTAGGCTATGTACCGGTCGATGCACTCGATGATCAGGTGAAGGTAGTCGACAATCAGATTGACGTGTACTCCAAAACGTTTCTTGGAATGACGGTCTCATGTGCTCGCTGTCACAATCATAAGTTCGATGCGATCAGTCAAGAAGACTTCTACGCATTGTACGGCATCTTCGCGAGCAGTCGTCCTGGCCAAGTTGTGATCGATTCACCGCTGCTGCTGAATAAAAATCGCGAGGAACTTAATCGACTCAAGCAGTCGATCCGGGAGGGATTAGCAATCGCATGGCGGGACGCTGCGACGTCGTTTGCGGAACAGCTACTAGAGCAGTCGCGGCGCGAAACGCAGATTCATGATCTGACCATGAGGCTCGCTCAGGCAAGTGGCAGCATCGCTGCCATAGAAGATCCGGCTCGCGCGATCGTACTAAAGAAACGAGGCCAGTTAGGAAATGGTTCGCTTGCTGTTCCCGATGCGCGATGGAGTTTCGAAAACGATGCGCGGGATTCTGTCGGGAATTTACATGGCGAGTTGCTCGGTGGTGCAGTGATTCGAAATGGACGGCTTATTTTAGACGGTGTTGCCGCGAACATGCGAACGGTCTCGCTGGATCGCGACATTTATGAAAAGACTCTAGAAGTTTGGGTCACTCTTTCTAATCTTGAACAGCGCGGTGGCGGAGTTATCGGGCTCGACACTCCGGAAGGGCAATTCTTTGATTCAATTGTCTTTGGCGAGATCAATCCGAAGCATTGGCTGGCGGGTAGT
>JBEGUT010000023.1:0-15236 GCA_041178745.1 Planctomycetota bacterium
TCCGAGGGCAATTGCATTCGGTTCATATTTCAGCCAATCATTGTGTGTTCCGATAACAAGAAAGCACTTATCGTTTTTGGGGTTGTACCACCAAGCACTCGACGTTGTCATAATCAAACAGTTCCAGGACTATTGTAGTTGCAGTAGTTGTAGGGTGTGTCAGCGGTCATGAAAAATGGCGGCTTACATTAACATCCATTCCTCAAACGCATCACGGTCCACATCGTAAAAAACCGACCGCGCAACACACCGTTTGCGCGCCCATCATATTGAAGATTCATGTAGTTGTAGGGTGTGTCAGCGGTCGTAAAAAATGGCGGCTTACATTGACCTCCATTCCTCAAACGCATCACGGTTAACATCGTAAAAAACCGACCGCGCAACACACCGTTTGCGCGACGCTTCGATCGTTGCGGTTCAAAGTAAATCCCGATGGATGCTTGCGCACACGGTGTGTTGCGCCTCCGCCATTTTCGTTTCAACGTTTTGGGTTCAATGATAATTCCATCCTTTATTTGGCATGTTGGAGTTGGAAACAGGCGGAGGCTGACACACCCTACATTGGCTCGATATCTTTAGATAAGTAGCTTGTGATAAAGTCGTTCCAAAGACTGCTTGATTGCGGTCGACTGTGGAAGCAATTGATATGATTGTTCGCAAAGATAAATTCGCTTGTTCAATTCGATCATTACGCTATGGTACGAGTAGCCAAAATCTGGCGAGAGGGAATTGCTGTAGGGAGTATTAATACCGACAGAGTAACCTTCCTGTTGAAAGTGTTGTTGGATCGATCGAATCACTTCTTCGGATGGGCGACTTGCATCGTCGTTAAAGCCGACACACAGGTCGACATCTCCAGTACTGCTGGGAAAGGAGTGACAATCGATCAGTAGTCCGTTGGGGACGCAAGCCATTTGCAACTGCTGACGATAATCGTACCAGTGTTGCATTAAATTCAATCTTTGCTCGCGAGAAAGGGTTCGCGTCGCACCTGAATGCGATAATGTATAAAGGATACCGCGACCTACTTCTTCAAGAGGATCATTGATAAGACGCTCCAAGTCGCAATCGAACCGAGAGATCTGGCCCTTGACTGCGGTAATCCTTGGAGACTCAGCGGGAGCGAAAATATCGTCTGTGTACCAGTCGGTCCACATATCGGCATCTTTCTCTGCCAAAACCGGATTGTTCCACAAGGTTGTATTGAACGGGCGTATTGAATGAGGAATTGCTAGAACTAACTTCGGGTACATAAATGTAAATGAATCCTGAAGAAAAAAGCCCTCGTTGAAAAGGAATCGATTCAGACTGTCGTTGGCAAAATCAACTCGTTGAACCATAAGGCGACGACAGTTGTCTGCGATAGGAATAGTGCGGGGACCGGGAAAATAAGTTTGCGTACAGTTCGTACATGCTTTTAAAGTCAAAAAAATCTTGGAGACCTAATAAATGGTATCGGAATTCATTCGGGAAGTTACCGAAAGACTCTCTTTGCCGCAGGGCAGGCGTGTTGGGCAGCCAGGGCATGAAGTTGCCCGGCGCTACCTACTTGAACTGATGACGGACATGCAGCTGCGGCCTTTCAGGGATCACAGCAGCCTTGAGCTGAAGTTCCAGAAAGATGGCGTCGATTTTTGTAATTTAGTAGGTGTGGTACCAGGACGAGATTCGAAGTTACCTCCACTCTTAATCGGGGCTCACTACGATAGCTTTATTAACGGCCCTAGCTCCGATGACAACGCAACAGCGGTGGCTGTGACCTTGGCTGTCGCAAAAAAAGTTCTTCCTGAGCAACTTGAACGCGATCTGGTAATTGCGGTTTTTGACTCCGAGGAGCCACCTCATTTTCTAACCGAGACAATGGGATCAAAACGCTTTGTCGAGGATCATTGTCAGGGCTTTACCTTCGCGGCGGCAATCATCATGGATTTGATTGGACATGATGTTGAGCTAGCTCTTCCGAACGCTGAACGATTTACTAACCTCTTGGCTGTTATGGGTTGTGAGAGTCAGCCGATCTTGCCGGGAATTGTCGAAGCGGCTGCCGCTACGACATCTGATCTGAGCGTAATCGCCACTTTGAATGAAACTATCGGCGACATGTCGGATCATCATGCATTTCGTCTTCGTGATGTTCCCTATTTATTTCTCAGCTGCGGGCAAGGTAAGTATTATCACACTCGGCAAGATGATTTAAGGTGGATCAATTTCGACAAAGTGACTGCGACTGCTCGCTTTGTGGAAAAATTGATTCACGGTATTGATGCGCAATCTAGTGCTGAGACCTGTCGAGCCAAAGAGCATGACCCTTATCGATTCGAAATTACACGGCTTGAGAAAGTCTTTGGGCCAATGTTACAAGCGATATCCAAACAGCTTAGTCTTTCCTGGCCTTTACAGTCTCGACAAGACATTGATGCCATCATCGGTTTTTTGAGGGGCACTGTTTTCGAGTTATAGAGTGTGTCAGCGGTCGGGAACCATGGCGGCTTGCAGTCATATCTAAGGATCAAACAATTCACGGTTTGCATTGTAAGAAACCGACCGCGCAACACACCGTTTGCGCGACGTCGCCCATAGCAGTTCGCGCTACGTTTCCATTGTGTGACTCGCGCACACGGTGTGTTTCGCCTCCGCCATTTTAGTTTCAACTTTTATGATTCAGGAATAATCGTTCGTGATTTCGGTACGTTGGAGTTGGAGACAGGCGCAGGCTGACACACCCTACTCGAGATTCCAATTCGTAATTGCCTCCGGACAGCTACTTCCCCAATTCAAATCGTAATGGCCAGATTTGACGTAACGATGAAAGGTAGAGTGAGGCCAATGACAGGTCTGTTTTACGTATCCATGCTTTACCGGATTGTAGTGGATGTAATCAAAGTGGTTTGCTAGATCGTCTTCATTACGGATAACGTGTTCCCAGAACCTTCTTTGCCAAATGCCACGATTACCCCGTTGGGCTTGCGATTTTGATCTCATCACTTCATGTCCATCTCGCTCGAGCCAACGTTCGGTGAAATAAGACTTTATGATTTTCAATCTGGTAGAATAATCGAAATCACCATCTGGCAATGACCAAAGACAATGAAAGTGGTCATGAAGCAAAACCGAAGCGATATTGTTGAACGGAAGCTTTTCATTCGTAAGATTCCAAACTTCTCGCAATAATTCTCGAGCGGACTGATCCTTGAAAAAGGGATATCGATTGTAGGTTACGACAGTGAAAAAATAGGTTCCTCCTGGAACGAACCAACGGTGGTAATGTGACATCGTAACTTGCCTGGACAGTATTTGTAGGGTGTGTCAGCGGTCATGGAAAACGGCGGCATGTATTGTTATCCAGGCATCCAACATATCACGGTTTACATCGGAAACAACCAACCGCGCAACACACCGTGTGCGCGACGTTGCGGTCGTTGCGGGTTGAACGTTGTGCCCGGCGGATGCTCGCGCACACGGTGTGTTGCGCCTCCGCCATTTTCGTTTCAGCGTTTTGGGTTCAATGATAATCCCATCATTTATTTTGGCATGTTCGAGTTAGCGACAGGCGGAGGCAGACACACCCTACTTGCTACTCGCCGCTGATCATGCACTGTGGGCGCGAGCGTATTCGCGCGTTGCATTTCTGCGGAATCGCGAGATACGTGTCTCTACGGCGGTTTGGCTGAGATTGAGTAACTCGGAGATTTCGCGTGCGGTACAGCCGTATTTTAGTTTCAACTCAACCGCTTGACGGGTCTTTGGATTCGCCTTTTTAAAACAGCTTTCCAAAGCGAGCATTAGCGACTGCTTTTTGCTCGAAAGAGACGGAGGTAGTGCTTCATCCTTCTCCACGGACTCCTTCGCGGCAAAGCTATCCCACTGTTCAATTTGAGAAAGAGTTTTCGGGATCCGACGGCTTCTGCGAAAGTCGTCCACGATTTTATTATGACAAATGGCCAAGAATTGGGGTGGCGGGTCAGTAACGTCGATTTGGGCGATCGCTTGCTCGACGGTAACGCCTGACTGCTTTCTCGCCCACAACAACAGGGCCTGGTTAACCTCAGATTCAAGGTCCACGCCATTACCAAAATTTCTCTTCATTCTTTGGGCGGTTTTGCAAAGCTGGTTAAATCTGTCATAGCTCATCATAAAATCTTTTTCTCCGGTTCGTGGTAATCCATCTGGTGATGGTTTGATGCAAATGAAAGTCGTCACACAATGTCTAATGGCAAGGAATTCCTCGGCGTCAATCCCGACATCGAAGTGGTGTCGAAAAATGCGCGCAGAGGAGAGCGACGGTGGTTCTTTTCGGGGGAACCGCCGTGGTTTGGGTGTGGGGTGGTCAGAAAGAGGGCATCGCGGAGTCGTTAAGCGAGAGCCCAACGATGCTGCAAACTCTAGGCAATGCCAGGTTCCTGATCGGCAGGAACAGAAATGGTTTGAGGCCGCAATACAACGCGGCGCACAAGTAACAGCGCATAAAAAATCTCCATACCTACTAAGTTGATACATAAGCAGGCACGGAGTCCTGCTCATCGCAACCCTCGGACTTACCGGAGGTTGCAACCACCTTGCCTATCTTGCGATTCGGCAGGTTGGTGGTTGTTATTGGTAACAGCCGTCTTAATGAGCCCAAGCGAATACGGCGCTTGGTCCAGTCAATACTACAGACGCAGAGAGATCGGATTGAGTTCGCACAGATAAAAAAATTCTCTATGCCGACAGAGATCCGAACCGAAACCTACGCCCTATTGAAATATCGTTTCGATCTGTCGCGGTGGCACCTAAATCTTCTGAAAATAAAAAAATGTTTGCTATGTCGTTTTTGTAGTAAAGCGACTTCCCGTAAAAGAGGGGAAACGAAAACGATACCTTAGGCGACAGGCCTTCACGATTCGTATATGGCGGCATCACAACAGGTAATAACAGAAGGAATTTGAAAAGAGGTTCGTGAAATGAAGGTTATCATTGCTGGCAGTCGATCGATTGAAGACAAAGAGTTAGTGCTACAGGCAATCGCTGATTCGAAGTTTTCGATCACCGAAGTGATCAGCGGCGGAGCGAAGGGAGTTGATCGCATTGCCGAAGAGTGGGCTGAGGAACAGGGATTACCGGTCCGAGTGATCCGCACTGGCTGGAAACGAGGTGGACGAGGGGGAGGTTTCGTCAATAACGAAGATATGGCAGATCAGGCCGAGGCTCTTATCGCCGTCTATGACGGACAAAGCAAAGGAACCAAGCACATGATCGATACCATGAGAAAGAAGGGGAAGAAGATTTTCACCAAAATGTGCCGCCCCCAAGCAGAGTGATACGCGGGGAGATTGCTCCACAAGTCGCTCGACCGAGACCTGTCACCGAAAGAAATGGCTTGTCTCGGTGTAGCAAAATCCTGGGGCGAGCAACCTTAAGGGAGTTATTGTTTGGACGAAACACTAGCTCCGGTTATGGTCGATCCAACACAAGTCACCGAATCCTTAGATCAATTGCTTCAGACTTTGGAGACTTCAGGCTTGTTACGTTCCCAGATCGGCTTGCCTTAAAAGTTGTTCGAGCCGATTCATCTAACCGACATTGTGAGCAGATCCAAAGTATCGGAGTATCTTACGATTTGACGAGTAGTCATAAAATGCAGCGTCAAAAAAGACAACTTTAAAAGATGAGTCCTTCGCGAAGTGTTGAGGGTAACTTGTTGAGCCAGCATTTAATTAGCTCGGATTAGCGTCCAGTTTTTCGAAGACGGCGGTAAGGTATGTCACCACGAACGCTTCAATACCTGGGGCTTGCTGTTCTGTGTTACCCGCTATATTGAGGATGCGGATATTTTTCTTGAGGATCCAATCCACTAAGATTTGAGGATCACTTTTCTCGTCGAATTCTATGTCGATGTACGGTTTGTTAGCTTGATTGATGCATTTAAGAGTGCATTTTTCGCCCGGCGTGTTCCACTTCGAAGCAAACCTTGCAGTTCCATTTGAATCTTTTACGTTGCCAAGTGTCCGCGGTGGATATTTAGGGCTTTTGTGCTCCTGAATACGATACAATTCGGCAAATTCTGGATGGTTACCATCGAGGGCTAGGAAGCCGAGAGGCATCCAGCCGCCAGTCGAGATCTTGTAGTTTTTCGCTGCGATTAATCCGCCGCGATCGGCACCGGTTTGTGCACCAGAAATCACTTTTCTAAGAATGGTTTTGCTCCACAAGTTCAGGGGTAAGGCTTATTGGCATTACAAAAAAGTCATAACGCGTTGATCGCGAACTAAAATTATTGGAGCGAGTCTTATTCTCTCGCAACTCAATTCGACATGGTAATATCGATCTGCTCTGTCGTTGCTGTTGCCCCGACAGAACGTATCGATGTATGACATATCTCCCAGAGTTGTCGAAATGTATGGACTCACACGAAAGAGGTAGAGCGAATGAAAGTCGTAATCGCCGGTAGTCGATCGATTAACAATGAGGAACTCGTTTTTCAAGCGATTGAAGAAGCGTCGTTTGAGATTACCGAAGTAATAAGCGGAGGGGCTAAAGGGGTAGACCGAATCGGTGAAGCTTGGGCAAAGAACAGGAACATTCCGATTCGGATCATGAAGCCTGTTTGGACCCACAAAGGAGCCGGCTTAGCCAGAAATGCAGAAATGGCAGAAGTCGCGGATGCACTGATTGCCGTTTACGATGGTGAGAGCAAGGGAACGAAGCATATGATCGAAACGATGGAGAAGAAGGGAAAACGCGTGTTCACAAAAATCTGTCGCCACACCAACGAGCCTTAAGTATCATTTGATTCGCGATTTTTGTTGGTGTATCAACTTCAACGAAGCAAGTTTTTCGAAAGCATTCAGATAAACGATGCTTGACTGTTCTTTTAAAGTATCGAGGTTGAATGAATCTGCTTGATATTCACTCCGTCTCGCAAAATTTATTTCGATAGGGACTGTCGCGTTACGTAAAATAGTTGTAAAGCGGATCGGTGTAACAGGAATTGTCATTACAGGGCGAACAGATTTCTTGTGGTATCATGCGAATGCGGTTGCATTACTTGTCTTGCCGTCGCTGCTTTCAGAGGAACCTTAAATCCCAACCTTCTAGTGGGGATGGTTCGACTGGGAAAGATTCAAACCTTTGGTGGAACAAAGGTTAGGTGAAAAAAAGAAGGATTCGGGGGCGGTGGGAACCCACACGGTTGGGTGATTTTTATCAGACCAGCTTGTCCTGCATCCTGCAAAAAATAATCAACATTTGCAATCCGTCTTAGGCTCCCAGACAATGAAAAGGTATCCTTTGATAACCTTTCGATCTCACCATCGGATGGCCCCACCTTCAACCGTTCTCGCCCGACTCAAGCTTCCAGATCGACTCTTCAATTGGCGTGCTTACTCAAAAAGATGGAAACTCCATGACAGACTCTCGCGATACCTATCATGAGTACGGTTTGGAACCTAATACCGTCGGAACATTGACACTCGATGGAGCAAAAGCGAAACACGGTTGGGCGCTGGAAAAAATTCATCGTACCTATCAGCCGCGAGTCATCCAGTGGTGCCGCGAAACGGGGCTCAATGCTACCGATAGTGAAGATGCAAGCCAGACAGTTTTTCTGAGAGTGCTGACGGGTATTCAGCGATTCACTCGGAAAGGACGAAACCAAAGTTTGGGAGCTTGGCTGCGTTGTATCGCAGAACGCAAATCTATCGACATCCATCGCAATCGCGCTCGGATGAGAACTGAATACTGGTCTAACCCTGAACTGGCTCAGCAAACTCGAATCGAATATGACCCCGCGTCGTCCTCACCCAAAGCGCGCCCTTGGCCGCAGCGAGTCGAGGAGGCTATTGAAATTGTGAAAAGTGAATGTGAACCTCAATCCTGGCAAGCTTTCGAAGAAGTTGTCATCAATGGGCGACAACCTAATGATGTAGCCGCTCAACTAGGCGTAGCCAGGAATGTGGTTTATCTAGCCAAGTCAAGAATCTTGCGCCGGTTGCGCGAGCTGCTTGCTTAGGAGTATGACGGAGTGTTAGATGGATGGCGAACCAGATACCTCAGTACTAAAAGATTTTGTAAATGGTCGCCTTTCTCTAGATCAGATTCCATCGATTCAAAACTATCTCAAGATGAACCCTGACGCTTTAACGCGTCTGGAGACGATGGAAGATGATTCCTTCGTTAAAGCATTTCGCCAAGGTGTTCAAATTGCATCGACCAACCAAGCGAAATTTGGTTTCCTGCGAATTGCTGCTTCCCCTGATCTTACCAAACCGCCTGCTATAAATAACTATCGATTCGTTCATCAAATCAAAGATCATGATCTCGTATCCACTTGGGCCGCTTGGCTTGAGTCTCCTAACTCAACGTCTACCGAAGCAAATCACCGACGCGTTGTTATCAAAGTCTTCCAACGAACAGATAAAACTGAACCTCAGGATCTCGAACGGTTTCACCGCGAAGCCGAAACTCTTCGTAAACTCGATCATCCCAACATCGTTCGCTACATCGACTCCCATGTTGCTTCCAAGTACTCCTACCTAACCATGGAGTATCTGGAAGGGATCGATCTATCGCGTTTGATAGCATCTCAAGGAACGCTTCCACCCGGCGCAGTCGCCGCGATCGCAACACAGATCCTACAAGGTTTAAGTTATCTTTACGAACAGCAGGTTATTCATCGCGATATCAAACCATCTAACATCATGTTATGTAGCGATGGGATCGTGCGATTAATCGACTTTGGTCTCGCTAGACCTATCTTGAACACCACCGACAAATCTTTGACACGATCCGAGCAGTTCCTGGGAACGATTGATTATGTTTCACCTGAACAAGCGATGGAGCCGACGTCTGCCGATATTCGCAGCGATCTTTACAGCCTTGGTTGCACGCTCTTCAAATTGCTGACGGGCAATGCTCCTTTCTCCAACCGGAACTTCGATAATCCACTCAAGAAAGTCGTAGCCCATGCCTTGGCTCAACCGCCGAAGTTAATATCTCTTCGAAACGATTTGTCTGTCGAGTTTTGTAATTGCATCGAAAAGCTGCTCGCCAAAGATCCCGCGGATCGCTATCAGACACCAGTTGAAGCGATCATTGCACTTGCACCTTGGTGTGAACCGAATTCTGTTATAGCGCTTCAGCAGTCGATTCAGCCTCTAGTGCAAAAGCGACATGAACAACTTTGGGAAAGTAGTACGGTTGAGTTGCGCTCGGGGCGATCGGCTAACGAAAGCGTCACCAGGAATAGACCAAAACTGTTTTTTATCGCAGTGCTGTCGATCGCCGCTTTAGTCGGTAGTCTCTACGGGTTGCCGAGATCTTGGTTGTCAGGTTTAGTTTCACGAACCGATTCAATATCTCACCAACCGGATGTCAGACTGATACATCTGGGTAAGCAAGAGGCTAATAACGCGAGCGATTCCAAAACCAACTCTTCGCGCCATGTTCATCTCCGCGAGGGTTATTATGTGGGTAATGAGCGGAACCTGCGAAACAAGTTGGAGCAAAATGCTGGGGTTATTCTCAGTGATGATGTTTTCATCTACACCACAGCCGATAACGCTCCGTGGGGTACGCTGCGAAGAATGGGTTGTGTGTGGACACGGGTGCATGGCCATGAACTTGAGAAACAGGGGAAGTACGTATACGTCGAACAGCCTGCCGTGAGCGGGTATCTCATCTTAGAAGTTATTTCGGAAACGGAGCTCAAGGCAACATGTTGGCGAGGTTCAGACTTTACTCTCTCCGAAGCCCTGGAAGATCCGACCAAAGGATATTTTCATAGTGTGATTGAGATGAAGTGGTGGAGCACCGACACCAAGGTCGCAGGATCCGCTATCCAACTCAATCAAGAGATTGCGGCGAACTGGCCCAGTTTTCTTTCCAAATTTGCACCACGCTGCGTTCCGGATGATAAGATTCGACGACCGTAGTATGGGTGGTGTCAGATGCTTAGCAGCGTGTACCACTAGAGATTTCAAAGTAGCGATGGATCTATCACTACCTATTCGATTCGTGAAATGAATCATATTCAATTCACCATCGAAATTGAACGTCATCATCTAATGACTACAACGATTGCCCTTCTTCGGTCACTTGCCATACGGTGTGATTGCCAATGTCATAAGCCGTGAGTAATCCACCGAATCCGCAGGCGGTATCGAGGCATTTTATGTACCCGCGATCAAGAATTTTGTGCGTGAACTGCGGCGTGTGGCCAACCACGGCTACTTTGCCAGAGAAATGAGGGTGAGTGATATCGTCTAAAGCCCCCCACAACGCATCGTTGGGGAGTTGCTCATCGAGTCGTCGATTTGGGGTAAAACTCGCGTGGACAAAAAAGTGATGATCCAGTTCGTAAACCAAAGGGAGTTGTTCCAGGAAGTCGATATGGCTTTCGGGTATGCGATCTATACCACCTCCGTACGATTCCAAGGCGACGTCACCTCCGTTGCTCATCCAAGTATTGTAATACCAATCATTTTCAAGTGCTTGCAGCATCATCTCTTCGTGATTACCTCGAACGGCCATCACGCGATGCTGCCGTGATAGATCAATGATTCGCTGAATCACCTCAGCGCTCTGCGGGCCGCGATCGATATAATCCCCGAGAAGTACCAGCCTGTCATTTGAGGTGAGCTCAATCAAATCGACCAGCGCATTGAGGGCGGCAAGATGACCGTGAATATCTCCGATGGCGATAGTTCGATGTGGCATGAGTTAAAAACGAAAAAATAGTAGGGAAAAGTTCGGCATGTCGGAAGCGGTGATTACGGAAGCGTTAACTGATATCCAACGAAGAAAAGTCATTCTAGATTGAATGTTATCAAGTTAATAATCCTTAAGGATGATTTGTGGTTTTAAAAGAAAGGGCTCGTGAAGAGTAGCGGTCAGAGGGTGACTCCGTTTTTATGATAGTACTATGTAAATAGGACTACAGCGAACTGAGGTACGCCAGAAGGTCGGCCATTTCCTGAGCCGTCAACTGTTCAAGTAGCCCAGCTGGCATCAGCGATTGTGTTTCGAGCTTGCGCTGCGATATCTCTTCGGTCGAAATGGTGCGTTTCTCGCCTGTCGAAGTGATGATGACTATTTCCTTTTCAGATTCCGATTCCAAGAGACCCGTGATCACTTCCCCATCATCTGTCATCACCAAGTGCGTTTGATATTTGGGATCGATCAGTCGAGAAGGTTCGGCAATCGATTCAAATAATTGAGACTTAGTGAGCCTGCGTCCAATCGAATCGAAGCTGGGGCCAATGCGTCCTCCTTCGTTGCCAACTTGGTGGCAGCGCGAGCATTGCAAGCGACCTTGCTCTTTGAACAAACCACGTCCTCGCATAGGATCGCCGACCCACTCTTCGACTTCGCTGAAACGAGCTCCAATATGCAATCGCTTCACACGCTCTTTCTCCGGAAGATACGCTTCGAACAAACTGCTGATGATAGTATCTTTGTCCGCAGCTAAGTCTTTCAGTACTTCGGGAGATAGTACAGCGGCCTCTCCGCTTGAATGTCGCTTAGCAGCCAACGCAGCCAATTGAAGAGCGCGTTGACGTCTTTGTCCTTCCGCGATCTGCTGTTCAGCGTTAACGGTTTTAGAATTATTTGCATCGATCTCAGGAGCAGTGTCGATGAGCTGCTGCGAGAGAGTTGTAAGTTCATGATCCGAATTGCTGGGAGTTTCAATCGTCGGTCGCTTTAGCTCTTTGATCCACTGTGCGATTAACGCTACCGCTTCGAAATCAACTTCCCGGGAACCGATATGCGGCATTCGACCTACCGAAGAAGATGCCATACGGTAAAGCAAGATACTGCGATCAGGTTCGCCTGGGGCGATGATCATTGCCTCATTCAGTCCAAAGGATCCCTTTTCGGGAAACTTCGAAATCATCTTGGTTTCTTCCAGCGGATCTGGCCTTCGCACCACGATAGCTACACCGGTTCCAGCACCAAACTGATGGCAGTGGGCGCAGTTAACGTGCAGATACGATCGAGCACGATCGTCAACGGGCGCATCGGCATCGCGTCGTAGAGCAATTCGTACACATTGATCTGCAGCGATCGGTTCCTGTTTGGCGTTTAATGTGTTCACAAAACCAAGTTTCTGCAATTGAACCCATGTCGAATCATCGCCCCTCACCGGTTGATGCAATTGTTCAGGTGTGAAAGCGAGAGTCGTTTCCGGCCAAGGGTTGTGGCATTGGAAACACTCGGTTCGACTATGGACTCGCCAACGTTTCATCGAATCGCTATCGAGAATAAGTTCTTTTCCTTCACGCGGTGCGAGTTCCGCATCGGTTTGATCCTGGTTCCAAATGTAGCTGTAGCCATACCATCGCGATCCATCGAAGTGCAAGAGTTGCGTCTCAATCAAGCGATCCTGCCAACGAATCGACTTGGCTAGAACCGTCCCAGCGGGATAGTGCAAGCGGCTGCTGAACATCGCCATATTCGTGAGAGGCTGCGGCGCGTCGTAGACGGTGACTTTCGAATCGTTGGGCAAGCCAAGATAATGTTCTGAGGTTGCTCCGTCTTGCCACATCGGATGATTGATAGAGAATCGAATTACTCCCTCAGCGGGCGATTGTTTCGGAGTGGATTGGAAAATACCCGTTTCGCTCAATCGACGTGGAAATGATTCACTTTCGATTTTCTGTTCTTGATAACGATCGTTGGCAACGATGCGATATAGCGTTGTGTTGCTAAGATGATTAACGACAAGCGGTTCGCCGTTGGCATCTGGTTCGAAAGCGATGATGCGCAGCGTACTGCTGGCGATCTCGCGTTCTGATTGGGATTGATCCAGCGGTATTGCCCAAACTCGACCCCCGACCCAATCGCCAAACAGATAGTGACCGGTAAGCGAATCGAGACGGTTGCCGCGATAAACGAAACCACCGGTGATCGAAGCCGCTTCGGCATGTGATAAAGCGACCCATGGGGGAGTGATAGGTGATGGGCCAAGTGGTGATTCGCCTTGAATGAGTTCATTCCCTTCTCGTACACTCCAGCCATAGTTTCCACCACGTGTAACGCGGTGAATCATTTCCCATTTTTCCCAACCGACATCTCCGACGATCAAGGTATCGGTCGCTCGATCGATCCCCATGCGCCATGGATTTCGAAAGCCAAAAGCCCAAACTTCTTTTCGTGCCGTTGGAATATCGAGGAATGGATTATCCTCGGGAATGCGATAGGGTTTTTCTTTCGTCGCGTCGCGGACATCAATGCGCAACATGCTCGAGAGCAAATCAGAGATGTCTTGCCCTGTCTTCAAGCGATCCGGCGGACTAGGTTCGGTGGCATCACCCGTGCTGATCAAAAGGCAGCCGCTGTTATCAAACAAAAGGTCACAACCGTTGTGTCCGCCTGCAAGCCAATGAATGATCGGTAACTCCGATTGAAGATCAATTTTTGGAATCGTATCTCCCACAATCCGAAAACGAGAGATGCGTGTTCCATCGTCCAGCGGCTTGCCAAGTTTGCTGGAAAACATCATGCAGATGTAGATAAAGCGGTTGGTGGCGAAGTTAGGATCCAGTGCGATCGAATAAACATCTTGAACACCGTTACTTCGCTCTGGATCAAATGACTTGAGTTCTTTCTTTAGGTCAACTGCGAGATCCGCTGTATCCAGAGTTTCATCAGCTGTAAAACTCCAAATCTTTCCGTGCAATTCACAAACCAAGTAGCGTTTCAATTCGGGTGACCAGCGGACTTGCATCGGTTCGTCGAATTTCAGGTTCGGAAAAGCGGGAACTAGCAAAAAAGGATTTGGAGCCTCGGGAGTACCATGGATTCGTGACGTAGTCCATGGCTTACGAGTCAGCTCTGCCGCAGGTTGATCTTCTTCACCGCGCAGTGGTGAAGCAGGTAAAGAGAACCCAATGATCGCTATACAAGTTCCGAGGGAAAGCAGCAGCTGGCGATGAAACGATGGCAAGCAGTATCCGGCGATCATGGCATGTCCCATTAGTATACGAGCGAAAAGGCCTAACTGCACGAGGAGCGAATTGCGGAGATCCAAGCCCGCCGAAGAACCATTATGGTAGCTCTTTTATTTCGGGAATTCATTTTGAGGGACAAATTCCCTTAAAAAGAGTTGTCAGTCCAGAAAACAAACCGAAAGAAGTTATTCGTATCGGATCAATGTGGATTGGCCCAGCAGGGTGTAGATCTCTTTTTCAAAAAGCGATCTCTCGACATCACCTCGAATAGTGATTTCATAGGTTTGACTGGTAATATTTTTTACCGTGTAGTGGGCGATCGGGTAACGTCGCATCAAGCGAATGACTTCCATGCTGTGTACGACTTTTCCGCTTTCTGTCGGATACTCAATCGGCTGACGTCCTTCGAGGCCTACGAGGATCCGGCGGCCATCGATGATCTCCAAAGCGGCAAAGTCACCAGTACGATAACGCAATAGTGGAAGAAAAGGATTGCGTCCACCGGTAAGCGTAATTTCACCTCGCTGGCCAGGTTGGCAAGGGCGATCGTTATTGTCGAGGATTTCGACGTAAAGATCATGGGATAAAATGCGGTGGCCATGTTTGTTTCTCGCGGCGATGATACCTGCTTCGGTCATTGCATAGAGATCGATAACCGGACAGCGATACTTTTGTCGTAAGTGCTCCGCGTAGCCATCGGTCAGATGCATGATGCTCGAAATAATTGCTTGCGGAGCATGATCTACTTCGATCTGTTCCATCGCTCTGAATGCGATAGGATCACCCAGCCAGATCGGTGCTTTCCACTGGTTGATGTATTCCGCACGATGTTCGGGCGACCGCCATGTTGTTGGATCAAGATTAACGCGAATGCACCCAGCTTCTTCGAGGAACGCTACGACGATTGCGGTCGTCGTTGCCTCGGGAAAAGCGGCAAGGTTCATGATCGCGACGCGATCCGGCCCACGCAAAAGTTTCAATCCATGTAAATCGCTGAGTGCATATTCGATCAGAGGTACTCCGCAAGCTGCAGAGAACGGATGATGGGCTGTACGCGTTGGATAACCGGTCGTGCCGCTGCTGGAGAACGTGATTAGTTCATCCAGCGGCATATCATCAGGCACGAAATCCCAAACTTGCGGTGCTAGATCTTGACGCGAGCAGCTCGGTAGATCGGCGAACTGCGTACCTGGTCGTGAGCGTTGGCGATAAAAAGGAACTTCCCTTAAGCAATGTTCGATGTATTGAACCAGCCAGTTGGGAGGATCAAGCGATTCGGGATAGCGAGGGGCGAATAATTCGCGATGGAAT
>JBEGUT010000024.1:0-15130 GCA_041178745.1 Planctomycetota bacterium
GTCTGAAAGAAGTCTTGCAGCGTTCCCTGGATGCCTAATTCCTTCTGAACTTTTTCCATCTCGCTGCGGATGCGTGCAACCTCAAGTTCGCCGATTGCGAAAATCTCGTCTGGAGTCAGTGAGGTTGTCGTCCATGTTTTGACCCAGTAAGCATATTGCTCCGAGCCGTGAGGCAAACTTCCGATTCCAGAGGTTGTGCGCGTCTTGGGCAAATACTCATCGCGCAAAAATTCACCAAAGCGTTTGTAAGCAGGAATGATCTGATTTGAAATTGCTTTTTTATATGCTTCGGTCAATCGCTCTTTATCTGCCGCAGAAAAATTAGCAGGTAGATTGGTAATGGGAGCGTAGAAGAGGCTTTTTTGAGGATCTTCGGTGACGATGGTTGGATCGAGCATTTGCTTGACCATGCGCTGCGCTAGAATATTCGGAAGCACATAGCCGTCAGCGATGCCACGGCGGAATGCTTCGATCGATGCATTGACCCAGACATCGAAATCTTCGATTCGTCCAAGCCAGTTTTCATAATCTTTGACACTTTTAAAGGGTTGGCTGCTGCTGCCACTGCCCAACTGTGCGAAAACAAGATGGAGTCCATCGAATTGGTGCGTTGGGATCCGTTCTGTATCAAACGCAATTCCTTCAAGTTGATTGGTGAGCTCGTACTGGAGAATCTCAGCTGCAAGTTCCGTATCAGGTGAAGCTTTGCCAGTTGGAGCACTGCGCAACTGCTGCTGCGTATCTTGCAAGAAATATTTTCGCTGGGCGACGTGGTCAGGCGATGCCGTTATTGCAAGCCGATCGTTGTATCGAGGGTCGCCTTGCATGGTTGCGTCAAGTGGGAAGAGGATGAGTCGTCGTTCGTGATACTGTTCAAAAAGTTTTCGTAAGTAATCCTCACGGGAGACTTCCTGTCCACGAGCAAGCTGCAAATCCCCGCCATAGAAACAGAGCATAAATATCCCGAGAACGGCCAATGCCCATCGAGTTACAGGGAAACGGGAATTCATCGACTTCAATTCCTTACCGTTATTGCAAAGTTATTGCCAAACTAATGACTGCGAATCAGTGGAACAGTATACGGGGATCGGCTATGAAAGCGAACCGTACAGGATCCAGGATCCACGGGCATGTTTTTTCGAACTCACTAAAATATCGATTCGAGCAGGATTTAAACCCCGATGAGCGTTTTCTCTTGGATCCAATCGAACTAAACTTGAATCATCCAGGTTCTTACCTTCGACTTCAAAGCAACTATTCTTCATGCCTTCGAATTTTCGCAGAAAACCCAATAACTCGCCCAGGCTACCTCGGCAGATTACCAATCCCTCCCCTGCCCCGCTCTGTCCCCCTGCGGATGCCGTTCTGCCTGTGGTCACCATAGGTTCTGAAATACGTCATCCTTCGATTTACAAGAAGCGGATTTCGGATGTCGAAGGTTTTCCGGAACCTGGCGATTGGGTAGCAGTGAAAGCGGAACCGAAAGGAAATTTTCTCGGTTACGGTATCTACAATCCGATGGCCGAGATCTCTTTGCGAGTGGTGCGTTACACATCGGCCCGACCCGACAGTGCTTACTTCGAGCAATTGCTCCGCCAAGCAATTTCATTAAGGCATGATGTTCTTCGTTTGCACGAGAAGACAGACACCTATCGTTTGATTCATGCAGAGTCGGATGGATTTCCAGGATTGGTGATCGATCGATTTGGCGATACGCTCAGCGCCGAGGCGTTTTCGCTTGGCATGTTCCAGCGTGCCCCCGAGATTCTGCAGATGGCGACGGGTCTTTTAGGAACCAAGCATTGGTTGGTTCAGCCGAGTCCTCATTCGCTGGAGCAAGAGGGATTTACCTCCGAATCGGTCGGCTCGGAAGCTGTTCCAAGTCAAGTAACCGTGCAGGAATATGGCACGCGTTTCCGAGTTCGTTTTGAAGGTGGCCACAAGACGGGTTTCTTTTGCGATCAACGAGAGAACCGCAGGTTGCTGACCGAATTCACGGCCGGCAAAAGTGTGCTCGATCTCTGCTGTTACAGCGGCGGTTTTGCGATCCAAGCCAAAGTGCTGGGAAAAGCAGAGGAAGTTGTCGCCGTCGATCTTGATGAAGTGCCGCTTCAACAAGCGCGCGAAAATGCAAATCTCAATCAAGCGAAAATCAAATTTACCCAGTCTGATGTCTTTCCGTACATGCGCGATTTAATTCGCATTGGAAAACAATTTGATGTGGTCGTGCTCGATCCGCCCAAATTGATTCGTTCGCGTGAGGAGATCGAAGAAGGGACTCGCAAGCACTTCGATCTCAATCGTCTTGCGATGCAATGCGTCAAGCCAGGTGGAATATTGCTAACGTGTACTTGCGCTGGTTTGTTAGCAGGAGACGAGTTTCAGCGGTTGGTGATTTCTGCATCCAAACAAGCTGGGCCACTCGATGGAACTTTAGATGACGGAAGACCTCGCCATGCGGCGCGACCGATGCAAATCCTCCATCGAACAGGCGCAGCACCCGATCATCCAATCTCAGCGTGGTGTCCAGAGACGGAATATCTCACAGCGATTTGGGCTCGCATGGGTTAAGTTGACGTGATAACTCCCATTGAGTGTATTAGCTCAGTTCTTTTGAACGGGGCGGAATTGATTAATCCAGGATAGGTATGGACTGGCGTAGCGAGTTTGTACCCAAACTTTGCCTTGACCCGAAAAGCGACATACCAGGCCCTCGCCGCTAAAAAATAGTCGCTTGAATCCTCCACCGCGCAGACCGGGAACCATTTGAACTTGATATTGCAGGGTATCTTCGAACGCGACCACATAGCCTGTGTCGACGTAATAGTCGTTGGTCACATCGACCTGCAGAATGGCTCCATAAGAGTTAAAGAAAACATCTCCGACGCCAGTAGCTTTCAGAAGAACGAGACCTTCTCCGCTGAAGAATCCTTTTGCACCTTGCCACTTGCCGCTGATTTCAACCCCTTCGCTGTTAGCCATGTACGCGCCACGTTGCAGCAAGAGAGATCCGCCAGCAAGTCGATAATGTTGCGTATCGCCGAGATGGCCAGGTGCGAAAACAACTTCGCCTGGTCCACTGGCCGCGGTGAACGTATTGACGATCAGACTTTCGCCACCGAACATTCGTCCAAGCGATTTCAGGGCACCTCCTTTGAGTCCAGCTTTCAGCGTCAGCGTCGGAGACATCGAGGCCATAGCCGAGGGTTCTGCGAATACTTTTTGGCCTTGCTGCAGTTGAACTGTAAGCAGCGAAAAATCAGGTCGCAGGCTGATGTTAAATGCGAGTTGATTCGTCATGGAATTAGCCTCTAACGGGATTCTTTAAATACAGCCTATGACTACCGAGGTTTGAGTTTTGGTCCAAGAAGTTTTCCAAAGCTGGGTGGATTGTGGCTCTGGCAGTAAAGTCTCCCTTGACCTTGGAACTTACAAACCAATCCTTCACCTCCCAAGAAACTTCCCACGAGACTTTTGCCTGCTTTACCGATGCGGAATTGCAGTGAGTCTTCGAAGGCGACAATATGTCCCGTATCAACAACGTATTCGCCGTTGATATCGATCGGGTAGATTGCCCCGTAACTGCTGAGAAAGAGTTCGCCAGCGCCCGAACACTTCACCCAAAACATCGATTCGCCACTAAAGAGCGCTGACGTAAATCCTTGCCAAGTTGCATCGATATCGATTGTGCTAGTGGAAGCAAGCCAACTTGTTCCTTGGACGATCATGGTTCCACCTCGCATGCTGTGGTGAATGCAATCGCCCATCAGCGAGGGACCGATAAGCAACGACTGGCTGTCTTGATGAGCGGTGAAATGATTCAAGAAGAAATTTTCACCGGTAAACATTCTTTTGAGTCCTTTGATGATACCGCCACTGCCTCCACGGCTTTTAGATGTGGTGTTCACCGTCATGCCAGATGTCATAGCGATCATCGCGCCGACTTCGCAAGTCATCCCTTCGCCAGCATCGAGTGCAAAGCGAATTGCGGTGGCTGCCGGTCGGCATAGCATTTCGTATCTCATAATCCGCTTGAAACTCCCTAGGATTCTCAATCTGTTATCGATTTGTACGGTTGGATTTGCAATTAGAACAAATGAGCGTTGGTCCAGGCGGCGAGACCATCAAAAGATCTCGATTGCATGTAGATACGTCCTTGACCACGCACACGAGTGACCAGTCCTTCGCCACCGAAAAAGCTCGAGAAAATTCCGCCAGCCAAGCCGACTCTAATCGAAATCGTTGGTTCATATCCCACAAGATGTCCTGTGTCGACGATGTATTCATCGTTGATCTCACGTACGAAGATTGCTCCGTAAGCGCCGAACCAAATTCGACCATTACCGCTGACCTTAAGACGAAAGAAACCTTCGCCAGCAAGGAAACTGCGAAAGCCGGCCCATCCTAAACCTAGTTTGACTGTCGGTTCACAAGCGATGAAAGCACCTGGCTGAAGGAATAGGGTGTTGCCGGTGAGATTGATACAGGCGATATCACCAGGAAAGGGTTGCGTTAAGACGATGTGGCCTGGTGCGCTGGTGGTGGTGAATTCGTTAACGAACATCGACTCTCCACCAAAGATGCGTCGAGCCAAAGCGCCAAAGGCCCCACCATTAAAACGCGTTGTCATTTCAATGTTGGAGCTCATGCTGGCCATCGCATCTGCTTCAGCGACAATGCGGTCGCCTGGCTGCAGTGAAACCAAAATGTTGGCAAACGAGGGACGATTGCGGATCTCAGCTTCCACGTTTGATATCCTATAATCGAATAGCAATTCGTAATCGGTAAAGCGGTTAGTGGCTGCGGAAAAGGTAAAGCAGTCTCACAGCAATAACAACTAGCAACTCGAAAAATTATCGCAAGTTGGCTTTTGCTGCTTGAAGATCCATATCGAGTCTGTGGTACTCCATCTTGGGAAGCGTTTGCGTAAATTGAGTGATCGACTCGACTCGGTTAGCATCCGAGGGATGGCGATCCAGCCATTTCATGGCGTTTCCCAACGGTCGATCCTTATCGGCTGTGCGACTGAAAAAATCCGCTAAGGCTTTGGGATCAATACCTGCAGCGTGCATCATACGAGCACCTTCTAAGTCCGCTTCTGTTTCTGCGGCTCGACTGTAGCTACTTAGAAGCGATTCTTTGGTGACTTGGGATCCAAGAGCTACGAGTCCTCCCAGGTCACCAACGAGAAACTGAATCGCTGCTACAAAGCCGATCGATTGACTGATTTGTTGCAATCCGTGGCGAAGAGTTGCGTGAGACATCTCGTGCGCGACCGCTCCCGCTAATTGCTCAGGGGTCTCAACGGCTTCAATTAAACCGGTATAGACCACGATTTGCCCACCGGGTAGAGCGAAAGCATTTTCCTCGTCATTGACGACAACATGAATTTCGAAATCCATGTTCTCAATGGCTGCATGCGGACGAAGTTTCTCTAGAATCTGCCGCGTCATCTGCGTCGCTGGATGGTCGGCCGGTAATTTGTTTTCAACTTCTAAAGACTCCATCGCCAATCGTCCGATCTGTCGATCAACGCTGACCGGAACAGAACGTACAGCAACTCGCGCGGCAGCCAGTAGGCCGTAATAGCCGCCCACCAAGAAAATGAGTAGTAGTACCGAGGAAGCCAACAACCAAAATCGATAACGATTTTCATTGCTTCTGTGTTGTTTCTTGAGAAGGTTAAGTCGATCGGTGATCGTACCGTGAGAATAATTTTCCAGCGTTTTTGAAAATCCTCTTTCCTCGCAGAATATCGTGAGTGAACGATCCTCGTTACGACAGAATATCATTTTGCCGCTGGCTCCTCCCATTTCGATATGGCAGCGATTCAGTGGAATCGTAAAACTGCCAGCGGCGCGACCATCAACTAATGACGAACCAGGGATCGGTTCAGCGATAATATCCCATCGTGTTACCGTGATTTTCGCACCGGTACGGCCATCCGAAAGCGAGTCGTGAAAGATGCCGCCAGTAAACTGTTCTTGTAGATTCGACATAGCAGTCGTCGTCAATAAAAAGGAAATTAGATTCAGCAACTAGGATAAGTATTGCTTGAGTGAAGCAAGTATCGAAGGAGAGATAATATTTGAAAATCGAAGAGATCGAGCCCTCTAGTGCGTCATATTGTGGTCGGCTGCTCGTTGCTTCGTCAATGCATGTCGTTCGAGGCTACCAGGGAAAGCGAAAAGCTCCAGCTTTAACGAATGATTGATAAGGCTAAGCGAGAATGCATGGAACGTTCTAAGGCGAAAGTGAACATCGCATCCAAAGTTACCTATTTGTTCCACTTGCTCTTTTTGGTTTGAGGGTACAAGCTCATGGCCACAGCACCAATGCTTGCTCTACAGCTGGAGTGCGAAGCGGTAACTTCTCCAGTTCCGTGTAATACATCGCTGCGGGATTAACATTTCCCTGACTCATCAAATCGATATGTCGTGCGATAAAGGTAAGTCTTTGCGCTTGTGGAAGAATAATGAGCCAGATAATACACAGGGCCAGCGACCAAAGAAGGAGTTTGGTCATTGGCTGAAAAGCTAAGGCAATGATAGAAGACTTAGCGTATTTCATTTGCGGAACAACCATCCAAAGGTCAATGCGGCCATAGCAAGGGAGAGGATCAAGTTGAGGATTTGGCCCACGACATAAAGAATTAAAGGACGACCACTGCTGAAAATCGGAGCGAGTTCGCGGAAATTAGTTTGAATACCCATACAGATAAATCCAACGCAGAATAACCAACCACGCAGTCGACTGGTAAAGCCCAGTGTTGCACCATCGACCCACAACGAATGTTCGGCACCTTGGGTAAACAACAGAGAGCAAACCAGCGATGCGGAAAAGAAGCCGATGATGAATTTGGGGAATCTCCTCCAGACTTCGTATCCCAAGGAAATATTTTGTTTGGATTCAGAACGATCGATCCACCCTGCCCAGTAAACAGCGACAGCAAAGGCGATAAGTCCAATCATGCTGTTCTGTATCATTTTGACTGTAGCTGCAACTTCGCCACCTTGTTTACCGAGGGCTTCACCCGCGGCAACCACGGCGCCCGTTGCATCGATCGTTCCACCGAGCCAAGCGCCACCAACGATCGGATCCATACCAACCTGTTGGATAAACCACGGCATCGCCACCATCATGATGACTGTGAAGAACAAAGAGAGACCGATAGCGAGCGACAATTCTTCTTTCTTTGCCTTGCATGCCGCAGCGGTAGCAATCGCGGCCGAGACACCACACACGGACATGTCCGCTGAAACCACCATGCATAAGGATTTAGAGGATATCTTTAGGAAGTAAACTCCAAAGCAATAGGACGTAATGAGTACGACAGGAGTGACAACCCAAGAGGTTAAAAGGCCAGGCAATCCGAGTTCCAGTAAGCGACTGAAGAGCACTTCGGCGCCAAAAACGACAAGCCCCGTCTTGATGAAGTACTCACCAACCAGCGCTGGCTTAAGCCAATTCATTTCACCGACCGTGTTGCCGATGATCAAGCCAACAAGTAAGGCCCAAAGCGGATACTCCAAGTTTAAATCATTGATGACTCTTTGGCTGGCTAGAAAATAAGCTAGGCATCCCAGCAGAGCCAATAAGATTCCACCTGGTAGAAAAGCAAATACATTCCTTCCCATCAGCAACGCACCGAAACAGCCAACCAAAACAACCCATCCCATCCCGAGGAGAATCGGTAGCGCTACACTTTTGCCTTTCTTATCCTTGAGGCCTTCGGTCGGCAATTCCTTCCAGGTTTGTGGTTTATCGATGGTCTTGGCTAAGGGATTGGGCCAACCTTTTTCGAATTTTTTACGGTTACCAGCATCTTCTGTCGGGCGAGCTGAAAACGTAACGCATAACGATAGAAAGATAAGTAAACCCCCGATCAGCATCGCTGCAAAATCCTCATGCCAACCCCAATTTGATTTCGGGGGTGATGGTTGCTCCAGTGACGAGTTTAATAAAGGGTCCGCTAATACAGGCATGATTTTCTACAAAAGTTGGGTGGTTTGGATGTGAGGTGGGAATGGGATTTGAGAAGAAGAAAGGAGCCGTTGGAACATATCTGCGAAACATGATCCATCGTAACTGCGATAAATCTTAAAGTCGTCGCGATCGCCGTCGCAAGATGGCGTTTAAGTTTAGAGGCAATCTGGGGGTAATTGTTTTCGAAGAAATATCGAAAATCAGACTAGGGCACCCGCGAACAGACAACTCTGGATATGTCCCGAAAAAAACGAAGGGGTTTGTTGTAAAATCGAGCGATCGACCAAATTCAACTGTCATGTTTTAAGGAAGTGATTTAGCGTCCTTGCAATCGATTGTTGAAGAAGCTAATTCAGCGTCAAATCATCATCTCTCTACATTCAAAGCGATCAACTTGATATGCTGGGCAATATTGGCTTATTGTAAAAGAATAGATCGCGTGAGTCTTGGGGCAAGATAGCCGATCTCAGTGAGGAGTGTCGTGTGGGAAGAAGTAAAAATAAAACTGCCGATAGTGAACATCAAGATGAGACGAAAGTATCGAGGTTTCGTCCCCTGCAAGTTTGGCCCGTTTTGGTGCTGATGCTTATCGTCGTCGGGATACAATTTGTACCTGAGGTGGTGCAAGATGGGCCCGCAATGCTGTGGATGGTTTCCGCATTCGGTCCGTTGCTGTGCAGCTTGCTATTGATGATCTGGTGGATGACAACCAGTCGAGCGACTTGGCTCGAGAAGATTTTTGGCACTTTGGCCATCGTTGGAGTTTTGGCGTTGACCGGGAAGCTCGTCGATAAGTCGATGTTGGGGCCCGCCATGATGATGCTTACCGTACCGATGGGGATTGGCTTCTTCGGGGTGGTGCTCGTGCTGTGCCGAAATATGTTGAGCTTTCGCCGTACTTTCTACGCAGTGCTTATGGCAGCCGTAGGTTTCTTGTTTTCTGCCACACTGAGAGCCGATGGAGTGTGGGGTAACTTTGCTCTAGGGTTTGATTGGCGATGGAAGCCCACGGTGGAGGAAACGCTGGTAGCGCGAAGTCGCAGTGAGTCGAGCGAGAATCCAACGAAAGCCGTTGGTTTATCGGGCCGAGAAGACCTTGAGCAACTCAAGGAATCTCTGCTGAATCCGGAGTGGCCCGAGTTTCGCGGAGGAAGCATTGATGGCGTTTATTCAGGTGGAGTGATTGCATCGAATTGGAACAGCAATCCACCGAAAGAGCTTTGGCGAATTGCGGTTGGGCCTGCTTGGTCTTCTTTTCTTGTTGCGGGACCACTTCTTTTTACACAAGAACAAAGAGGCGAGAACGAAGCGGTGGTCTGTTACGACGCTAAGGATGGCAAAGTGATATGGAATCGTGAAATCAAGTCGCGATTCGAAGATGCGTTAGGCGGCCCAGGTCCAAGATCGACACCGGTTTTGTCCAAAGGCCAATTGTATGTACAAGGCGCTCGAGGAATACTTGCCCGTATCGATCCGGTAACCAGCGAAGTCGTTTGGCAAAAGGATCTGTTGGAAATAACAAAACAATCCGCGCCACCGATGTGGGGTTTCTCTGCTTCTCCCATTGTTATCAATGATTTAGTTATCACTTACGGTGCGGATTCTAAAAACGGAGTTCTCGCGTTTGCCTGTGACAGTGGCGAGCTAAAGTGGTCGATACCAAGCGGCAAGTTTAGTTACAGTTCCCCTCAAGCAATGAAAGTCGGCGATCGTACAGTGATCGCGATGACATCCGAAGAGGGATTGCAATTCATCGAGCCAGCGGATGGAAAAATGATCCTGCAGTACGATTGGCGCAGCGATGGTTATCGAGCCTGTCAGCCCCATGCACTCGCGGGAGATAAATTTCTTATCCCTTCGGGAATGGGAGTCGGCACTCGGCTGATTCAACTCAAGAAGGAAAGTGAACCGTGGTCGGCTGAAGAGATCTGGACCTCTCGAAACCTGAAGCCTGACTTCAATGACTTCGTGCTTTACAAAGATCACATCTACGGTTTCGATGGTGCGATCTTTACATGTATCAGTGCAGAGAGTGGTCAGCGACAGTGGAAAGGGGGACGTTATGGGAAAGGGCAAGTTGTGCTACTCGAAAAATCAGCCATGTTGTTAGTTGCAACTGAAGATGGGAATATCGTTTTGGTCTCTGCCGAACCGACCGCACATCGTGAACTAGCCCGCATCAAGGCCTTCAATGGAAAGACTTGGAACCATCCGGTTGTTGTCAACAATCGTCTTTACATCCGCAATGCAGAGGAAGCGGTTTGCTATGAGTTACCCCTGGAGTGACTGCTACCTAAGTTTCAGCAAGCTTCTGGACTGCTCCAGATGCTTTGCCGACTTCTGCAAGTTAGCTCTAGGCTTCGCATGGAAGCAGAGGATATCGAATTCTACGTTCTCGTTTGCAACAAGGGTCTAGAACACTACTCACGAGGCACCATGTGATGGACATGATCCATAACATTGGTGTAGCTCTTGGCTGGTAATTCCGGTATTCGAGTGCCATCTTCAAGCAAATTGAACGAGAGCAAGATGGTCACAGGAGCCTTATTCTCAAGGCATCCAAAGATGAAGTGGAAGGGATAGATCGCCAAAGATCGATCAGGAGAAAAAACGCCGATTGCATGGGCATCATCATAGTCGTGAAATGTGACATTGGCCCATTCCCAACCCAATTGACGAACCAATTGAGCACCCCAGAGGCATCCGAAGAAGATTTCCGACTCTTCTCCCTCAGGTGCAGCAACCCGTCCCTGTTGTAGGTCATGAACGTATTGATCCAGGATATCTATGATTTCCTTCGCTGATGCTTGATTCAGATCGATTTTTAGAAAATCAGCCGCGCCATCTACGACAACTGCAACCGAATCGGCATGCTCTTCCGAGAGAGGCGATTCAGTGATTCTGGGTAAGGCGGGAGTGTCAGACATGAGTCGAGGATCCTTTTCTTAAATTCCCGTATTGATGTATCGTTTTTCTTCTCGTTGTTACTTTCAAGCGAAAATCCGATTCGCGAAACGAGAGTGAACGACCTAATCGCACGATGGAAGCAGACTACTTATAGAGGATTGCGTGAAAAAATCCAAACTTGAAATGGTTTTTCATGCTTAATTAAACCGTTTTCAACTATCTGCTACAATTCCATGAAGCTAAAAGGCGGAAACTACAGAGGACGATTATGCTGAGCAGCGACGCTTGGAAGAGCTTTACACGTATCGAAAAAACGGCTGTTCTAGCGTTATTATTTTCAGGGCTCGGGCACATTCCGTTTCTGTTTCTTCGCCAAGTGGGATGGGAAGATCCAGTATCTTTTCGTAAGCCCATTCTTTTTGGTATTTCTGGTGGACTGACACTGTGGTCGCTGCTTTATGTGATCCACTTGCTAGGATATTCAAAGCGGATGCGCTTCGTTTCCAAGGCTTTGATCTTCACACTGATCCCAGAGGTAGCGCTGATCACGTTTCAAACTTGGCGCGGCGTTCCTAGTCATTTTAATGATTCAGGCATGGTCAATTCATCGATCGAAGTCGCCATGTTGCTTTTAATTCTGATTGCGACCGCGATGATTTTCTGGCTGACCTATCGAGTCTTTCACAAAGGGGCGTTGGCTTCGATTGCTCCAGCTATGAAGTTAGCTTTACAGGCGGGTTTGGTCTACCTCGCGGTTTCTTGTGCCATAGGAATTGCGATCACGGCGATCGGAAAACAGCAGATCGCTAGCGGAGGTACAGCTGAACTTTACAGAGGCAACGGTGTCTTGAAGTTCCCGCACGGGATCGCTATCCATGCGATTCAAACACTCGCATTCCTCGCATGGTGTTGTCAAAGCTTAAGTGGACGATGGGCTTGGCGAGCCGTGATGATGGCTGCGATCGCACATCTTTTCTTGTTAGCCTATGCAACCATTCAAACGGCAGAGGGGCGAGCACGCTTTGAAACAAGCTATCTTACATCGGCGCTTTTGCTGTTCGCACTGGCACCTTTGGTATTATCCCTAGCGATCGCTGCCAAAGGTCTTTTCACGCGAATCGTATATCTGGAGAAGCGGTGATAACCAAAGCAAGAAGTTCTACAGACATCTAGTCGATTTGAAGCAGAAGAATCGTCGACCTATCACCGCTGGTGTTGGAAACAATCACAGGTGTTTTTGCTTCCAACAGAAGCTTTGCGCTTACTCTCATTTTCGAGACCATTGCCGGTAACTCATCCTTCGACTCCACTAGTCTTGCGGCATCGTATTCTAGATCGACATTGATTTTGCCCTCAGCTTTTGTGGCAAGTAATTTCAGTATCAGGCCCACTTCTCGCATTTGAATATTTTGAAGTGTTCTTCCAGACCCACTTACATTGGTACCTGTTACAAAAGGCACTTGTTTGCCATGCTGAAAAGTGAATTCAGTCCCTTCGCGAAAGCTTACTCGCAAAGTTTCGATCGATTCAAGAGAGCCTTGCTTTTGGAGCTCCTCGGTCTGTTTAAGAAGTTCTGTTACTTCGATTTTTGGATTTATTTGAGTTTTGAACCTGTACTCCGTGAGCGTGGCAACAAGGTTTGAAGCGTTGTTAGTGGTGGAAGATGCTGCAGCGGCAGGTTCCTGGGCCGATGGAGAAGTTGTCACGATGCCAATCAGAAGAGCGACCATGGCGATTAAGAGCAAGCGATGCATGATTTGACTCCAGAAACTGGCAAAAAAAGGGTTAGATCCTCTGAGAAGTTATATCTTTACCTGCGGCTAAGATAAATAGTACCCATCGGTTACGGATAAGTCCCGATTAGTGAAAGAATCCACTCCCTTTGAAAACGACAGAACTACTTCAAATCCGGCCTTCTGGCCTTTATTGTCCTGCCGGCGACTTTTATATCGATCCATGGTCGTCTGTTGGGCGGGCGATTATCACCCATGCACATTCGGATCATGCACGCTGGGGAAGTGAGCAATATTTAGCTTCCAATGATTCTCGCACTCTGCTGGAGTTGCGATTAGGCAAGGGAATCAAACTCCAAACTTTGCCTTACGGCGAAAAAATGATCATCGGTTCGGCTACCGTTTCTCTTCATCCAGCGGGACATATTTTAGGGTCTTCGCAGGTACGAATTGAAGTGGACGGAAGAGTCGCCCTGATCACGGGGGACTATAAATTACAAGACGACCCGACATGCTTACCTTGGGAACCGGTGCGTTGCGATTTGATGGTAACTGAATCGACATTCGGTTTACCCGTATTCCGTTGGCCAGCGATGTCCGAGATCGTTGGCGATATTCTGAATTGGTGGAAAGCCAACCAAACTGAAGGTCGTACGAGTGTGTTGCTCGGATATGCGGTAGGTAAATCGCAACGAATGATCGTTGAGTTGCTGCAGTCCTCAGATCAAGTTGCTTCCCATGAAATGTTCATTCATGGTGCATTGATCGGCCCGTTAGCCGCTTATAGAGCTGCGGGGGTCAATATCCCCGCACTTCGTTCGATATCCGAAATGCCAGGGAAGCATGACTATTCACGCGCGCTGATATTCGCACCACCTGCAGCGCAGAATTCACCATGGATGAAGCGATTTCCGAATGCCAGCGTTGCGATGGCCTCGGGGTGGATGGCGATCCGAGGAACGCGTAGACGAAGAAACGTTGATCGAGGTTTTGTCGTTTCTGATCATGTGGATTGGACAGATCTCGCTAAAGCGATAGAGCTTTGCAGTCCCACGGATTTATGGGTAACGCATGGTTTTTCGGATGTCGTGGCGAGACATCAGACAGAGCTAGGCAGGAAGGCGCGGCCGATCGAAACAAAATTCGTGGGAGATGATGCAGACGTTGAACCCGAGGAGTCTGCAGCCATCGCGATATCTGAACAGGATAAGCAACCATGAAAGACTTCGCTGAGATGTTTCAATCGCTGGATGAGACCACTAAGACCAGCGTAAAAACGGAGATTCTGAAGAACTATTTTGGTCGAGTTGAAGCAGCGGAGACTGCCTATGCCATCTACTTCTTGTTAGGTAACAAGCTCAAGCCGCGAGTTCCAACTCGAGTTTTAAGAAACGCCGCGAAAGACGCAGCTGCCATACCCGAATGGTTGTTTGAGGAAACCTACCAGTGGGTTGGCGATCTTGCAGAGACCATTGCCGCGGTCGTTCCATCCGCTACTCATTCGACTGAGGACAATTTAAGTCAATGGATTGAAGCAAAGCTCTCACCGCTGCTCCAAGCCGACCCAGAAGTTCAGCAGCAATTGTTGATCGACTACTGGATGCAGTTAGATCATCGCCAGCGTTTTGTCTTTAACAAGTTGATTACCGGTAACTTCCGAGTCGGAGTAAGCGACAAATTGATCACGCGGGCATTGAGTGATTGGAGCGGCGTGGAGGCCGATGTAATTGCTCATCGCTTGATGGGAGGCTGGGTGCCGAGTCCGATGTCGATGGAGGCTTTGTTGGTAAAGGAAGGCGAAGAGATTTCCCCTAGTCGCCCCTATCCATTTTGTCTAGCGCATGCCGTAGCCGAAAACTTGTTTGAGAAAGAAAGTCATGATCGCTATATCGCTGAATGGAAGTGGGATGGGATTCGAGCTCAAGTCATTCGTCGTCAGGGGGAGACGTTTCTATGGTCGCGAGGCGAGGAGTTGCTCAATGGACGTTTTCCCGAAATAGAAAAACAAGCAGCGGAATTTCCTGACGGTACAGTGCTTGATGGTGAAATACTCGCATGGCGACATGGAAGTCCATTGCCATTTGCACAGCTTCAACGACGAATCCAACGGAAAAAGGTGGGACCAAAATTGCTCGCGGAGGTGCCCGTTGCTTTTCTCGCGTTTGATCTACTCGAATGGCAAGGAAGGGACTTGCGTGAGTTGCCACTTGAGCAGCGGCGTGAAAGACTTACTGAGTTTCTAGAGAATATACATAGTCGTCATGTTAACACTGTGACAGCCGAGGCTTGCAGAAACGTATCCAGCGTGCTTGAAAGTCCAATCGTTCCAGGTGTCTCATGGGATGAGTTAGCTTCCAAACGCAGCACCGCTCGTGATTTGGGAGCGGAGGGGTTAATGCTGAAGGATCGACAGAGTCGTTATGAGGTTGGACGAGTCAGTCAAACTTGGTGGAAATGGAAGCTTGATCCTTATTCGCTCGATGCCGTATTGCTATATGCGCAGC
>JBEGUT010000025.1:0-14820 GCA_041178745.1 Planctomycetota bacterium
AACAGCTGTCCTAAAGTGGGCCAACGTTCCTGGAGATATTCAATCGATACTGCAGATTGACGAAGGGAATCGAACCGATGCACAGAAAGCCGCCGTCGCAACCTTCTATCGCTCAATAGCTCCTCAACTGGACGAAGTACGCAATCGATTGAAGGCAACTCGTGCGGAACTGGCATCGTTCAAGCCAACTGCAACGGTACCGATTCTCCGAGAACTAGCCAAAGATCGTCAACGTGTTACCAAATTGCAACATCGCGGCAATTACCTCGATATGGGTGAAGAGGTTAAGCCTGGGATTCCGAGTGTCTTTAAGGCAGGCGACCAACAGGTAAGCAATCGACTTGAGTTGGCCAAGTGGATCGTTTCGAAAGATAATCCCCTTACTGCGCGGGTTACGGTCAATCGATACTGGGAACAACTCTTTGGGACCGGTCTTGTCGCTACGGCAGAAGAGTTTGGTTCGCAAGGTGACCTGCCAAGTCATCCCGAATTGCTGGATTGGTTAGCGATCGATTTCGTAGAAAGCGGCTGGAATATGAAGCAGCTGCTGCGGACGTTGCTATTGAGTGCAACGTATCGTCAGTCGTCCAAGGTTTCGAATGATTTGGTGCAAATGGATCCCGATAATCGTTTGCTGGCCCGCGGTCCTCGCTTCCGTCTTCCTGCGGAAACGATTCGCGATCAAGCGCTCGCCGTGGCTGGACTATTGAGCTCGAAAATGAATGGTCCTCCTGTGAAGCCACCGCAGCCATCGCTGGGCTTATCAGCGGCTTTCGGATCCAGCACCGATTGGGCGACAAGCGCTGGTGATGATCGATATCGCCGAGGTATTTACACGACCTGGCGTCGCTCCAATCCCTATCCATCGATGAGTGCCTTTGATGCACCCAATCGAGAGGTTTGCACACTCCGCCGTGTTCGCACCAACACACCTCTTCAGGCGCTCGTGACGCTCAATGACCCAGTCTACATCGAAGCGGCCCAAGCATTGGCAAGAAACATGTACAAAGCAGCAGACTCCAGTGCAGGGCGAATCGAATTCGGATTAAAGGCCGCTTTGTGTCGACCTATTCAAGCAGATGAGATTGCGGTATTACAAAAACTGCATGAGAAGGCATTAGAGATATTCAAATCGCAACCTGAAGCAGCTAAGAAAATGGCGACAGAACCTTTGGGAGCCTTACCCGAAGGAATGGATGTTACTGAAATGGCAGCGTGGTCCGTGGTCGCTAATGCCATCCTGAATTTAGACGAATTCTTGATGCGGCGATAGTTTTGATCACAGTGTCAATGCATGACTTTGTAAACGCGATCTATCAAGAATACGATTACGAATCGTTTGGAGAATAGTATGACGACGAATTGGAATGATCCTCGTATCGAGCGCATCGCATGGCAGACTCGGCGTCACTTCTTAAAGGATTCCATAGGTGGCATCGGAGCTGTCGCGCTCGCGTCGATGCTTGGCCAGGGAGCGTCAGCCGATCCCGCCGAAGCGACCTCGGGTGTGATCAATCCACTAGCTCCGCGCAAACCTCACTTTGCCGCCAAGGCCAAGAGAGTGATTTATATCCATTTGACCGGCTCGCCACCTCATCTCGATATGTATGACTATAAGCCGGAACTGGTAAAGCGAACCGGTGAGGATTGCCCCGATTCATTTCTGAAAGGACGTACGTTCGCTTTCACTTCGGGAGTGCCGAAGCTGTTAGGAACACCGCGCAAATTTGCGCAATATGGTTCTGGCGGGACTTGGATGAGCGATGCATTGCCGAACTTCCACGGAATCGCCGATGAGATGTGCGTCATCAAGTCGATGTTCACCGAACAGTTTAATCACGCCCCTGCCGAACTTTTGCTCTACACTGGTTCTCCACGGTCGGGACGTCCATCGATGGGGTCCTGGATCACTTACGGTCTGGGATCGGAAAACGAAAATCTACCGGGGTTTGTCGTGCTGATCTCCAGCGGAGTTCAGCCCAACGGCGGTAAGAATTCATTCGGTAGCGGCTTTTTGCCAAGCGTGTATCAGGGCGTTCAATGTCGATCGCAAGGGGATCCAGTCCTTTATGTGACCGATCCTCCCGGTATGGATCGCCAGATGCGACGTCTGACCCTAGATGCGATCGGCGAGTTGAATCAAAAGCAGGCGAGCGAGATGGGGCATCCTGAAACGGCAACTCGCATCGCGCAGTATGAGTTGGCGTTTCGTATGCAGATGTCGGTACCCGAAGTGATGGATATTTCGAAGGAGCCTACTGAAGTGCTGGAGGCGTATGGAGCCAAACCGGGCGCATCGAGTTTGGCCAACAACTGCCTGTTGGCTCGCCGGCTTGTTGAGCAAGGTGTACGCTATGTCCAGTTATTCGATTGGGGATGGGATTTCCACGGCACTGGTCCAGGCGAAGACATTCGCGATGGTCTGACCAACAAGTGCGCCACGATGGACAAACCGATCTCAGCGTTGATCAAGGAATTGCGACAGAGAGGTTTGCTCGACGAAACCCTGATCGTCTGCGGCGGCGAATTCGGACGCACCCCGTTCCGCGAAGGCCGAACTGCGGGTGGCAGCACTCTCGGACGCGATCACTACCCCGATTGCAATTGCATGTTCCTCGCTGGTGGTGGAATCCGCGGCGGTATGTCCTATGGCGAGACCGATGAACTCGGCTTCAGCATTGCCAAGGACAAAGTTCACGTTCATGACTTGCAGGCAACCATACTGCATCAACTCGGATTCGATCACACGCGTCTAACGTATCGATTCCAAGGACGCGACTATCGCTTGACCGACGTGCATGGCGAAGTGGTGAAGAGCATTATCACTTGATCTGATCGCGTGTCTACCTATCGCACTGATCCTGTTACGCGTATACAGTAATGCTATGGTATACAAGCTTGCGCTTTGGGTTGCAGGCTTGCCTCTGCGTTTTCAGGATTCAAGATAACGCTCTTCGGGCGTCGGATTTGCCAAGGAGTCGATAGGATGAGCCGAGTACTTCCACTGGGAACTGAACGGGAAGCGACTGAGTTTCTGAAAAAGCTCGATAAACTGCAAAAGCTTGTTGATAGTCAAGTCTTGCGTCGCGATTTGGGCTCGCAACCTCCAGAAAGCCTCCAACTGCTTTGGTACTCCATGGGGGTTCTCTCGCAGAGCTTCGATATGATGCTCGCTTTTCAAACTACGTTGCAGCGGGGGCTCGATAATACCGATCCAGTAACTCGCTGTTTCGCCGCGAGTATGTTATCGCGTATGGACGCGAATTTGAAGCCAGCCCTGCTGCTCAGTGTCGCCGAGCAAGGGCTTGAATCGACCGATGTGCTCTGTCGCCGCAACGCCGCTCGAATCATGTTTGACCTCAAAGCCAAAGGTGCAACTCTTCTCAGTAAGGCTCTGCTGGACAAAGATGAGGTCGTGCGTAATTGGGCTTTGAAACTAATACAGACTCTCGGCAAGGATGCTCTACCAGCGATTCCTGCGTTGGTCGAAATGGTCAAGCAGATTCCCGTCGCTATGGGCTCTGAGATTCCCGACATACAATTGCGGGCTGATGCATGTGACTTGTTAGCTGACTTTGGTCCTGCTGCTGCCAGTGCGGCTAAAACATTACATCTGATTTGCGACGAACGGATCGACGCAGAAGATAATCGTTACCTTCGACTCCGAGCGGCAAGAGCCCTCTATAAAGTTAGTGGCAATGTTAAACCAGCTCTCAAGGTAGTTTCGGAGATTCTCGAATCGCGAAGTATGAAGATACGCGTTGATGAGAATGGGGTTGCGATCGATGATGGCAGTTACTGGCCGCGCGTATGGGCCTATGGACTGTTGACCGAACTTGGCAAAGAGGCTCAGTCGTTATCTTCCAAAGTCGATAAGCTACTCAAAGAAGAGGAAAATCTCACAGTGCGGCAAGCTGCTGAAGAGGCGCTCAAGGCGATCGGCAAGTAGAATCAAAGATCGAGCCATTGTCGTGGATTGCTCCGCAATCCAACGCAACGGTTTTCTTGCTGAGTCGCTTTGATCTAAGGCACAGATTCTCTCGTAATCTGTTTTCTTTCGCGGAGTTCTTGTGTCACGGCGAGGTCCGAGTTGGATCGCGGAGCGATCCACTACCATCGCAGTTATTTGCAAAGTGTTTTTTAAGGTGAGTTAAGATTTGGATCGCTTTGCGAATCATTACGATTTTGACCGAGGAATTCGCAAAGTTCATTCGCGATGAATGTCCCTGCAGCCTGATGTCCTTCAACATTCCAATGTCCAGTACCAGGTTTCGTATTTGGAAATCCATGCAAATAGCTTCGCTTTTTCTCTGCATACTCCTGCAGTTTGGGAGCTAACGTGATTACCTTAAAATTCTCACGCGTTCCTAAGTCGGCAATACGCTTGTCGGGATACATCAAGTCATCGACTCCCCAGGATTTCATGGTGGAGCGACGTACCTCAGCAACCGGATAAACTTGAATCCCATTGCTCAGCGTTACCACGCAAAAATCCGCACCATGCGATTTGACTTCGTCTCTGGTCATCAATAATAACTGCTCGGTGATCGACCACGCTTGCTGCCAAACTTTATCTTTAGGTGGCGCGTAGATTGGATCGAGACCCGTATCGTCGATTTCAGGTAGCGGTTTAGGAGCGTTATCACGATTCCGATAATCGGCCCAGACTTGTCTTAAAATCTGCAACAAACGCGATCGATTGATAAGATTCACTTTGACTTTCGAGTAGGTTGTTTGCGCGATGAGATAGTGAGGATGTTGCTGGAAAGAATTGTCCAACACTATCGGCGAGGAAATATCTCCCTCTACAGAATGTACGTAGTAAGGACGGACTTCGTTAGGCGAAAGCTGTTTGGAATTATCTCCGATATCGTTACCGGTCAAAAAAGCTAGAAGCACTAAGTCAGGTTCATATTGCCAGACGTAGTTCTTGAGCATCTCGTATTCCTGAGCAGTGCCATACCCTGACACTCCAAAATTCAAAACCTCAACCTTTCGATTTTGTAGCTTCTCGCAGGAACCTAGTTGCTTCTCCAGCACCGACCAGAAGGCTTGTTCCTGCTCAACCTGCATCGCCTCTGCGTAAGAATCCCCTAGTACTGCAATTCGATAGGTACCCGGTGCTTTGGCCAAAGACCGTTCTCGATCGCGATTGCCATGTGAATTGATCGAAACCCAAGCACGACCTTCCTTGGTGTAAAGCGCTTGCATGCCCGGATCCAGACGCGATCCACAGTATGGATCGGGAACATAAGGCATCGGGTAGCTAATTCCGAAAGAACGCAAAGCTATTTCCGCAATGATGACCGCGACGATCGTGCTGGCAGCGAGAACAGCAAGCTTCGCTGCGATCGATTTTAATTTGACAAGAAGCATGGTGTCATCTCAAGCTTCAGGGACATGCAAGATCTTGCAGGAAATGGCAGGCTGATGCGGTGAGGAAAAGGCAACCGACAAAACGCTTTGGGCGTTGTGAAGGTATCGGAGGAGACTCGAAAGGAAGAGTACGAATACTATAGCTACGCTGCCCCTCAATAACCAAACATTTTTTTCCCCAGAGAAGCCGGAAACTTCAAAATGAATCATCGTTTTTGATTTGGATTTGGGTGTCGGCTTTTCAATGTTGTTGTCGAATGCGACTCTATACAAAATAGGGAGTTTTCAAATTCCCTGTTAGGTTTTGAGTAATCCTCAATTTATGACTATGACTCCGGGGGAGCGGGGGCCTTCCTTGTGCTTTTGGAAGTGACGCCGCTTCATCTGCTCACTGATGGGATCTCAAGTCACTGAGGTTTAGGCGATTGTTTTACGCGAGGTGCACGGTCGCAAACACGCACGAGCCACGTAATGAAAACGTTTCGATTACGAGTTGGGCTTGCGTCTTACAAACGCTCGATAAAGCAAAAGATCATAGACAATCTTCAGCCCACCAGCGATAAAAAAAGGCAAGCTCATCCAGGTCGAATCGGAAATGAGTATTGTTCCCAGCATCGGCGGCAAGGTAGCTCCGATCGATCTTGCTACCGCCGTTATGCCAGCAGCCGCAGAGCGTTCTTCGGGACTAACAACCTCCATCGTGTAAGCTTGTCGAGTTGGAACATCCATCTGCGAAATACTGAATCGCAACAGCAGCATTAAAATGGCTAAATAAACATTGGGCATCAGGGGCACGAGTATCAGTAAAACGTTCGATGGTAAGTGCGTATAAATCATGGTGTGAATTAGGCCAATGCGACGAGCAAGCCAACCAGCAGCCAGCGCCGAAATGCCCGCCAGAAGATTGGCAAAAAGAAATATCACACCGAGGTAAGCTGGATCTAAGTGAAATTTTAAATGAAACCAATAAGCGATGACGCTTTGAATAACGAACGCACCCGCAAATGCATCCAGGGCGAAGAGCAGCGACAACTTCAATACAGTCCGCTTGGATCGATGTAAACCGAGAAATGTTTTGCCTGAACCAGTTGTTTTTGTTTTGGTCGATTCGATAGCTGTAGACAACCCAGTGAACCCTACCAGTAGACCTAAACCAATCGCGGAATAGACCAGCAGAATCGGTTTAAAAACGGTAGATCCCGTCAAACCAAAATCGGCTGAGATCGTTGCCAAGATTCCACCTACTAGTGCACCAAGTGCAGTGGAAAAAGATCCGACAAGGTTATACCACGCGAAGATATCTGTTCTTTTTTGATCGTTGACGATCTGCGATAGCGCAGCTTGTTCCACGGACAGAAACGGTCCGATTTCACTGCCGCTGGGGCTGATCACTCCAATTGTAGCTGCGATCACCAGCAAAACAAAATTCCCGGTCGATACGAAGACAGCGCCCGCCAAGATCATCAGCAGTGAACTTAAAAGAAGGGTTCGGCGTCGTCCGAAGCGATCTGCTGTCGTAGTCAGCCACAGCGAAATCGCGGTATCGCCAACCAGCGTTAAAGTCAGAAGCAATCCAACTTCCCATTCCTTCAGTCCGATTTCAATTAAATACAAAACCAGAACAACGGAAAGAAGGCCATAGGCAAACATGCGCGAACATCGAGTCGCAAATAAGATCCAGCCATCGCGCGATAATAGTGCTGCTAGACGTGACATGAAATTCTCCGAAACTACTTTATGGAATCTCGGATTTCGTAGGCACGTTGGCGTGCAACGGATTCCCACTGATGCTTACTGGCTCGAAAGAAACTTACCGCTGCTTGATAGGTTCCAGTGAAATCTGGCTCGAGCACTTTATTCTCTAAACTGTAGCCGATCACTTTACGATACGCCTCGGGTGCATCAATCAAGAGAAACCAAAGATCGGCACCAGCGGGATGTTTAATTGAGCAGCAGACGCTTCCCTGTTCACATGCAGCATCGTATGTCGCCATCCATGTAACATCCTTGAACATCTCAGTGCGAACCTCTCCCACTGTACGAAATTCCCCTCGTTTTACGATCTCTCTGTTGTTTCCGAAAACGTAGGCAGTCGCAGTTTTATTCCACGCATACATCCAAGGATAAACGCATTGTAGATCGAGTCGATCGTTGGCACGAAAGTGCACCGTTTCAATCAGAAGGTTGCGTTCGATGGAGATGCTGCTTGAGCGTCGAAGCGTTCTGATGAAAGAATCTCGCTGATATCGAAACGACTCTCCCACCAGTCGATTTGACGTTGGAATTTGGTCGAGAACTTTTCCATCAAGTGTGAAACGCAAGTTCGTGACATTTTCTTTTTCGACTTCACCAGGTTTTCCAGGGATATCCAAAAAATGAGCCGTCCCTAATAGTCCTGCTCCGCGAAGGACGAGTACGGAGCCGTAAGCACTATCTTCGGTTGCCATCACCGAATCGCGATATTCTGCTCCGCTGAGTGTCCAGAGTTTCTCACCACTGATTCGAGTGCGTATTTCGCCAACTTCAATCACCAGTTGATCAGGCCATTGCTCTCGGGCTAAGTCACCCTTGATCGGTTCTTCAGCGCGTACCGTTATGGACAGAATTTGTCCTACGAAAAGCCCAATACAAAAGTACGCAATCGCTCGGATTATCTTTCTCTTGACTCGGTGGCACAAATCTTTCGCGAGCGGTCGCATGCCGGGTCACTGTACCTCCCACCCTTTGCGATATTCTTTGGCGAGTAATTCATTCGCAGCATCGACAGCTCGATTAGCGATCGCTGGTGGTGTTGCTTGTGTCGGCTTTGCTTCTCGCACGCGTCCTTTGTCTGGATCGTAAACAATCGTCAGGCCGGTTCGATACGCGATATTGCCGAGCAAGACCACTTCCGTGAACGGTCCCGCGTAATCGAAAGAGCTACTCGCTTTGCCATTTCCCTTGGCCGCATCGATCCACTGACGGTGGTGGCCCGGCGAAGCAGGTAGATAAGGCTCTGGTACCTTGAAGCCGTCGAATTTGTCGGCCGGCAGCAACTTTGGAAAGCCATCATGAGCAATTGCGATCATGCCTCGTTCACCAACAAATAGCGAACCGTTCATCGGTAGCAACGCAGCGATATCGCTCGGTGGAGTTGTCTCTCCTTCGTACCAGTGTACTTCCACAGGAGGCAACTCTCCACGTTGACCGAACTGAAATTTCGTATGCATCCACTTCGGTCCGCAGTACGCATCGGGAGCAGGGCCTTCGGAACTGACCGTCACTTGGCCACCGAGTTTGAGACCCCAGAAAGCTGGATCCATCAAATGGATTGCCATATCACCAACAGCACCGCAGCCATAGTCCCACCATCCTCGCCAGCGAAATGGGGCAAAGGCACTGTGATAGTTACGTTCAGGTGCTGGACCGAGCCACAAGTCCCATTTTAGATTGCCGGGGATCGCAGGTTTGTCCGTTGGCAGCGCTACACCCTGCGGCCACCATTTTCCTGGTCGATCTGTAATCACATGGACGGTATGTACGGACCCAATCACATTTTTCTGTAGCAACTCGATCAGTCTCAAGTAACCTGGGTGCTCGTGGTTCTGCGTCCCCATCTGAGTTGCCAATCCCTTTTCCTTGGCCAAAGCAGCGACGATACGAGCTTCTTCCACTGTATGGGTAAGAGGTTTCTCGCAATAGACGTGCAAGCCTCGCCGTAGAGCGCGAACTGTCGCCGGAGCGTGATGATGATCGGGAGTTCCAATGACAACTGCATCTAGCTTGGTTTGTTCAAGCAGTTCGCGGTAATCAAAAAATTGCTTCGCACCGGTGAATCGATTGCCAGCAGCGCCTACCGTATTGGTATCTACGTCACATACCGCGACAATATTTTCGGAACTTACAGCATCAAGGTCCCCTGCCCCACGTCCTCCTACACCGATCGCTCCGATATCGAGTCGATCATTGGCACCCAGTATTCGCGAATAAGCATAAGCGGTTGACGCCATGGCGCTAGTAGCAGCCACTCCTGCAGCAACACCCATGGACTGCGCTAGGAAGCGACGACGCGAGAGAGCTTTTCGACTTTGATTTGAGGGCATGATTGAGTTCCAGTTGTTAAACGCAAAGCGAAAAAAAGTTTTTCAGCAATATCGCTAGTATATCGATCGTCTAGATCAAGTTGACCAGTGCATTGATAAACGTACTTTTGAAAAAACATCATTTGAGAAGCGATAAAAGAATTACTGGTTCGCGTCCTTAGAAACCTCTTTACGAAATACTTTTTATTCCATATGGACGATCAGATGGGATCTAAAAACAACAGCGATCATGTTGGAGAACTGTCGATCGAGAAGAGAAAAATAGAGCCAAGACCAAATTCGCCATCGAAGGTTTAAACCACCAGTTCCGTCATTTCTCCGGTACTGTCGGCGAATTTCTCGCATTCGATTCCTGCGCGATTGAGCATCGTGACGAAGAGATTCGACATAGGTACTTCAGCTCCAAATTTCAGGAACCGACCATGCTTGAAGCCCATTTCTGAACCGCCAGCAAGAATGAGTGGGTAATTATTGTTGTCGTGAGTGACGCTGTTGCTGCTGCCATATAAAACCAGCGAGTTGTCGAGCAGCGTTCCTTTTTCTTCTTGAGCGGAATCGAGCCGGTTGAGGAAGTAGCTGAATTGCTCTGCCATAAAACGGTCCCACTGTCCGAGTCGTTCTGAGCCACCCGGTTTGTCCCAGTCGTGTGCTAAGGTATGCAAGGAATCTTTGAAGCCTTGCAACTGCGGAAACTTGGCCGCTTTCGACGAGCAATCTGCCATGTTGGTGATTTGATACGTTGCAACTCGCGTCGAATCGGTACGAAACGAGAGATAAATGAGGTCGTACATCGTTCGGATAAATTGCAGCGGCGCTTTGTCGTCCGAATCAAGATTCAATAACTTTCTCTCTTCGTCGCGCAGTTCAGGTCGAGGAATTTCTAGCCATCGCTGCGATCGTTCTACACCCTGCTCGATCTGACGCACCGCTGCAAGATACTCGTCGAGCTTGTCGCGATCGCGGCTACCCAAGCGATTGCGTAGGGAATTGGAGTCGTCGAGCACTCGATCGAGCATAGTCGAGGCACTCTTGAGTCGACGACGTTCGGCAATGGTATCGGGATCACCCGCCCCGAAGAATCGATCAAAGATTTGACGCGGTTGGTGAAGTGCAGGAAGCGGTCGACCTTTATCGTTGTAAGAGAGAGTGCTGGAACGGGTCGGTTCACCAACGCCACCATCGGTCGACAAAACCAATGACGAAAAACGCGTTTTATCGCTGACGGCCTTGGCCGCTACTTGATCCATCGAAACGGTGTTAATCAGGAACTTGTTGTTCAGATAAGCGCCGGTCAAAAATGTATCGGCGGTATCATGTGCACCCATCTTACGTCCATTGGGATGCGACAAACCACCAAGAACCGTCAATTTCTTTCGCTGTCCTTCCAGAGGCTTTAGAGTCTCGGTGAACTGGTACTCTTCACCGGATCCGTTGGGAAACCAACGCCAACGTGCTAGTTCATGATTTTCTGGAGGCAGCGCAACGCCAAAACCAAAATAGAGCGCACAGATGCGACGCGGTATCTGAGTCGGTGTCGCCGCAGGCTCGCTTGCTTTCGTCATACACTCTAACCACGGTAAACCCAAAGAGACACCTGTTCCCATTAGAAAAGTGCGTCGATCTAGATGCCAGGATTTCCGTGCCATATCTCTGTCCCTTTATGGACTAGGTTTACAGTACAACCGTTTCGTAAATTACTTCGTCTGAAACGACTCACTCAATACAATGCTATGGATCAGTTGCTTAAGTCTAAATTCGTCTTTCTCGAATTGATCGACAATCAAGTCTATCGCAGATTGATCGGTCAATTCTAGAGATCTTCCCAGGGAGTAGCTGAGCAATCTTGAGACAAGCGATCGTGCAAATTCCCGTTTGCGCTTCGCGACCAAGTAGGATCTCAGCCCATCGACTCCCGTTATCTCATCGCCATCTGGTAGGGAAACCTTCGCGTAAATAGCTTGGCCACCTGAGTTTCCATCTCCAACCTGCTGCGGTTCCGATCGCCATTTACCTACGGCATCAAAATTCTCGAGTGCAATTCCCCACGGATCGATCGAGCGATGGCAGTTGTTGCACGATTCATTGGTGCGATGTATTTCTAATTGTTCGCGAATCGATAGTTTATGGAATTCAGGTTTTGCTTCTGCTAACGAAGGTACATTCGGTGGAGGTGGCGCAGGAGGATCATTCAAAAGTCGATCGCGGATCCAAACGCCACGTCTTACCGGATGAGAATCACCACCGGTCGAATTGCTCAACAAGATGCTCGCATGGCTCAAGATACCGCCGCGATGCGAATCCGCAGGCAACGAAACTCGTCTGAATTTTCTACCCAAAACGGAATCGACCCCGTAATGTTTCGCCAAGGGTTCATTGAGCATTGTGAAGTCGGATTCCAAAAACTGTGTGGCACTCAAGTTCTCTCGGAGTAGTTCGGCGAAAAAAGAGCGGGTCTCGCGAACCATCTCCTGTTTTAGGCGATCATCGAATCCTGGGAAACGTTCGCGATTGACGGCGATGTTTTCCACAACATTCAGGCCAAGCCATTGGTCGGTAAACTGCTCAACGAATCTCTGCGCACGTGAATCGTCCAACATGCGATTCACTTCGGTTGCCAAGTTCTCTCTCAGATGGCCTGCCGATGCCAGTTCCATCAGTTTGTCGTCGGGCGTGGTGCTCCAGAGGAAGTACGATAAGCGAGAAGCTAACTCATGTTCATTGATAGTTCGCTTTTCTTCACCAGCGGGCTCGATCAGGAAGAGAAAGTCAGGCTGAATCAAAATCATCGCAATGGTCTCACGAATCGTTTCTTCAAACGAAGGAAACTCAGGACGAATCGTTTGATAGAAGGTTACGAATCTCGTAACCTCGCCCTCTTCAACATTGCGTCGAAAGGCGCGAGTCATAAATCGTTGTAACACCTTGGTTACATAACCTATTTCTTCGCGATCAACGCCCTGCGGTTCAAAAAGGATTCGTTGATGTGGTTCGGGTGGCCATTGCGTGAACGCGTTGCCATGAAACTCAACGGACTGAATGGTCAGTGTCGGCAAATGCTCTTCGGCGGGATAGAACTTCTTCCCTTGTTCATCTTTTTGCGAGGCCGGTAATGGAGACTTGTCATCGTAGGCATTGCGAATGCGAACTACCAATCCCGGATACTTGCCCTGGCCGCGAACAGGAATTGGAAAGTTCTCAAGTCGACCACGGAATTCAAAGGTTTGCGATTCGGGTGATGTGACTTCGACGAGTTCGAATTCACGCATCAAGATTTCTGTATCGGGTCGATATCCGACCGATACTTCCAGCAATGGGTAGCCTTTGTCGGGCTTGAGTTGCGCGGTCAATTGAACTCGTACGATGAAGTCGCCATCTTCAGGATACTGGTCGACCATCTTTGCAAGAAACTCTTGTCGCCTCCCAAGCACATTGGATCGCTGGGCATCTCCCAGCCAGTCGTCAACATTGCTCGATGCGAATGTATGGTCGATAGGTGAAGGTTTCTCTCCCAGCACAATAACGCGATCCAAAGCTCGGCGGGCTGTTGCGAGATAATACTCAAACTGGATCGACGACATTTGCAGAGATTGGCCATTATTGGTGAATCCATCCTCGGATACGCCGTCGGGTGGAAGGTCGCGAGCATAGTCCATTTCAAGGCCAAGCAACTCTTGCATCGTATTTTGGTACTCGGTTCGATTCAGTCGCCGAAGGACAACTCGTCCATCCGTTTTACTCTGCGATTCTACGGCTGACTTGATCGCGCCAGCGAGCCAATCGGTCACGGTCTTTAATTGCTCGCTGGAAAGCTGTGGTTCTTCTTTAGGAGGCATTTCCCCAGCTTGGAGGACATTCAAGACATCATGCCAGTATTCCGTTGCTGCTCGATCTTCGGTCAGGTTGATCGAAAGATTATCGAGCCGAATCTTTGACTCTTGCCGGTCGGGTCCATGACAGCGAAAGCAATGATCTTGCAGGATAGGAAAGATGTCTCGCTTAAACTGAACATCATCCGCCTTGGTGCAGGGATTTGTACCCAATACCAAGCTGCAAAAGACAACAGCAGAGGATAAAAGTTGTCGCGGCAGCATTGCGGAAGCTTTGCGATTCGAAAGGTGGGATAGCGAGCGGATCATTGCGAGGGATATCTTTCATAAGAGCATAACCTATTTCGGCTTGGCCAACCATAAAAATCAGCAGAAAAACACCCCTGCAACGTACTTTCAAAAACACCTTCAAATTACCTGAAAATTCGAGTCAATTGGTCAATCTGTTTCTCATTTCTGTCAAGTGAAATGAATGGTAGGTGGGCGATGCTTACCGCAGCTTGGATTTGTATGGTATTCATCGATGCCGAAATGGTTTCATGAGGGTGAAGAGAACCAGAAACGACTTGCTCGATCGTAGCTAGAATTAGCAGCCTCGATTACGAGGGCATCGAGTCTCAATCAATGGGGAGTCTCTTCTGCACTTTCTCAAGCAGGCCCCTGCTAGTTGATCTGTCGCGTGGTTTTTGATCGAAAACTCCCGCAACTTGCCAAAGAACAAGCTGTGCGGCTTGTTTCGCGATAGAGCCCCATATGGCGCGCTAGTGAGTTGATCGAGCACAATTTGATCCGGTAGTGCGCACCTTTTTGAGCAAATCATCCGACGAGGCGGAGAAAGAGATTTCGGGATAACTATCAAGTCGCAACGAGCCGGTTTGAGGCTTGAGTCAAGAGATTTACGAAAGACCCATCAACGAACGACGGAGTTGAGTTCTGCAACAGTTGCTTAATTAACCACAGGTTGGAAGTCTGGGTAAGGTCTCGAAAACAGAGATGGCGTTTGGCATGGCTTTTGCGTTGAACCGTCACACCTGTTCGCCGGGCAACGCTAATACTTAGTGGCTTGGGCGTCTTGGATTGGATCTTGATCGGCGTGGTGGGTTGATCACTTGCTTAGGTCGCAGTCGATGCGAAGTTGCATTGTGTGTTGTCGCTGTATGTTGTGACGAAACCATTCATGCAAGTGTTGTTGGCCTGCTGCTGAAGTTGCGTGAGTATGGTTGTTCAAAAGGGAGGATTCGATGGTGCTTCAGACGATTCATAAATCATCGGCTGTCCGCCCCACTCTGACGGATTACGACTCGCTATACCGAAGCTTTACGTGGGATGCGATGCGCGCTGAATTGAGCGGACTACCAGATGGAAAAAGCTTGAACCTCGCGCACGAAGCTGTAGATAGGCATCTGGGAAGTCAACGGGCAAATCGTACGGCGATTCGTTGGCTTGATATCAGTGGGAAGATAACGGATATCAGCTACTCTCAATTGGCCGAACAGTCCTCTAGATTCGCCAATGTTTTGTGTGAGCTTGGAGTT
>JBEGUT010000026.1:0-14774 GCA_041178745.1 Planctomycetota bacterium
CTGCTCCACAGGTATCAACGCAGTGGGCCTATCAACCAAACTTCCAACAGGTTGCAGTTCCACAAACTTCCTACATGCCACAGGTTCAGCAGCAGCAAGTGCCAGTGCAGGTAACGCGCATGCAGAACGAGGTAGTAACTCAGCAAGTACCAGTGCAGGTAACCAAGGTACAAAACGAAGTCGTTACCCAGCAGGTACCTGTTCAGGTCACTCGCATGCAGAACGAACTCGTAACGCAGCAAATTCCAGTTCAAGTCAACCGCTACGAAACCGTTACCGAAAAGCGTGTGATTCCTTACTCGGTACAAAAACCTGTAACCAAGGTCATGACTCGCAAAGTTCCGGTGACCAAGACGGAGTGGGTTGAACAGAAAATGGTTCGGCCATACACCGTTCAAAAAACTCGCGTTGAATATGAGAAAGTTGTTCGCGAAGTTCCCGTACAGGTTTACACGACCGAACGCGTGGTCAACAAGGTGAAGGTTACCAAGCAGACTCCTCGATGGGTTGCCCACAAAGAAACTCGTCAAGTTCTCCGTCCCGTTGTGACTGCAACTCCGCTGAATTGGTTCGATCCATATAGTGCAGCGGTATCGGCTGGCTACCCAGCGTTGAGTGTGGAAGAAGTGAGCAAGCCAGTGGCTCAAGACGCTACTTCCTCCAAGGCGTCTCCCATGGAAAAAATCAATATTCAACCCCAGGCTGCCTCTGGTACACCAACCGAAGCTAAAAAAGAGGTGGTCGAAAAAGCTGCAGAGACGACTGCTGAAAAGCCAATTGTCCCAAGCGTTGATAACAAAGAGGCCAGCGAACCTTCGCTGAAACTCAACGATGCAGGTAACGCAGCGCCCCCGGCAACAACTCCTGCAGCCGAACCTACCAAACCCGAAACTGCAGCAACCGCAGCACCTGCTAAGGTAGAGGAAGCGAAAAAGGAAGATGCTAATAAGGATGAGGCACCCTCCACAGAAGGTGCCACAACCGAAGCCTCTGCCTCCGATAAAAAAGAAATCTGAGCTGTAATGCCTAGTTTCGAAGTCCGGAAAAATTCCCACGCGGGTAACGCTTAGTTGCCGCTCACCGCAAGCCGGCGACTAGCTGTCTAACTGGCGGAATAATTCCTGAACCTTGAATTGCACCGCATCGATAGTTGTGCGATTCGCTTTGGCGATTGCTGCGACATCTTCATACTCAGGATAACAACGCTTAATTCCAGATGGTGAGTTCGTCACCTTGGCACGCACGGCGCCCCATGGCGTTTCTATTTGAATCTCAGACCTTGGGAGTACAAATCGCGGCTCGGTGCGTACACGCATTCCCAGGGTTGTGGTGTGCTCCCAAATGATGTCACGATAGAAATGGATTTGCTCCGGATTGCAGAGCACCGTCAACAATTGCCCGGGGCGATTCTTCTTCATCAAAATAGGTGTGCAGAACGCATCGGTAGCTCCGTTCTCGCGAAGCAACTCCAAAGCGAAAGCCAACGACTCGCCCGGCATGTCATCGACCTGCGTTTCCAAAATGGCAATTACTTCTTGTTCGGCAGAGACTTGCTGATCGCCTATCAACACTTTCAAAATATTCGCCTGACCAGGAATGTCTCGGGTCCCAGCTCCGTAACCTATCTGATGGATCAACATCGATGGAACAGCGCCAAAACTTGTGCAAAGTGTCGCGAGGATGGCTGCTCCTGTTGGAGTCGTTAATTCGGATTCAATCGAACAGGAACGGATTGGAATATTGCGAAGCAGTTCCGCCGTGGCTGGAGCGGGAATGCTAACAGTACCATGGTCGATCGTAATTTGGCCGCACCCGGTCGGTACGGGCGAGCAGGCAATCTGCTGAATTCCCAGGTAATCCAGAGCTAAAGCAACGCCGACGATATCGCAGATCGAGTCAGCAGCTCCTACTTCGTGAAAATGGACTTTTTGAATCGTTGTTCCGTGAACTTTGGCCTCCGCCTCGCCAAGCTTCAGAAAGATTTTTTTTGCAGTAGCTTTGGCTGCAGCTGGTATGGTTGCCGAACCCTCGATCATGGCGTCGATGTGGTGGAGATGGCGGTGCTTGGCCTCAGGCTGCGTTTTCAGCTCCAGGTGCAACGCTCGGAACCCGCATTTTCGGGTCTCCTTAACAACTACTTCTACGGGGCCTATTCCTAGGGAGTTCAAGTTTTTAGAAAGGTAATCTAATGGGGTTCCTGCATCGATTAGGGCTGCTAGAGTCATATCTCCACTGATGCCACTAATCGTGTCGAAATAGGCTATTTTCACAGACAGAATTCCTGATGGGCTGGGGGTAAAGCAGATTCGGATCAAACGCCGTTTTGGCATTGCCAAGAGGCGTTAGGATGCTAGAATCCCGAATTCTTAAAGACTAAGCAAGTGCCGGTTCGAGGTTTTAAAGCAACGAAAGATTAGTCGTTGTGGAACTTGTGCCCGGCAGTCGATAACCAAAACTGTCGATGATGATTGCTGAATTGGGTTGGTTGTTCGGACGGGATTAAGGTGGAACATGAAGGTTGTTTCTTCGATTGGCGCTTTGAAATTTCGACACCCTGATTGCCAAGTGGTGCGTCGTCGCGGACGTTTGTATGTGATTTGCAAGAGCAATCCGCGATTCAAGATCCGCCAAGGTGGCGCTAAGGGTAAGAAAACCAAGCGATAATACTTGGCTCAAAATCGTTCAAAGAAAAAGGCAGTCCGATAACGGTCTGCCTTTTTTCGTGCAATTTTAGGTAAATAAAAAAAGCCATGGCAAGGTGACCACGGCTTTCTGACTTTGTACTTGGTACTGACGTAACTTGCAATTACTGCGATATTTAGGCTTCGATCGACTCGATCTTGATTCTTGTGTACAACTGGCGATGGCCTGTTCGGCGACGGTAATTCTTGCGTCGGTTGAACTTCTGGATGTAAAGTTTCTCGCCCTTCTGGAGCCCCACAACGGTCGCATTGACCTTTGCGCCAGAGATCATGGGCGTCCCTAATTTCAGGGGAGTTCCTGGGCCACCAACAGCCAGAACGTTCCCGAACTGGAGGTTTTCGCCTGTTTCCGCACCTTCACGGAAGTCGATATCCAGCATTTGGCCTGCAGAAACTTTATACTGGCGTCCGCCATCTACGATAATTGCGTATACGTCGCTCATGGAACTCAACCTGCCAAGGACTTGATGTCATTAAGAACCTAGCAGAGTAACTATCCAGCGAGGATTAGTCGAGCCCAATTTGCCCCATGACCAACCAGTTTTTTTTGAAACTTGGGTGACCTACTTGGGAGCGGATCTCGAAATTATTTTGTTCCCGAAAAGAGGTAAATCCGCTATCATGACAGAGATGGTACCGTGGGAATATCGGCTGGCCGTTAGGTTAGTAGTCCCGTTAATCAAAAACCGTTGACATTCAACGAGTTGATAATTTCTGGCGACTTGTGTTGAAACCGTTTGTTGCATTGTTTTAGTTCTTTTCGTTTCGATTCTACTCATCTGACATATTATCTTCACTGACAGCTTGGATTGGCTAACTGAGAACATCGTTTATCGAGTTTTCAGAAAGTTGTTTATGGAACAAGCAAGTGATGGAAGGATTTCGGGTATGGCGACTGTTCCTTCATTGACGCCGCAGGCTCAAATGACTCCGGAACCTGAATCGACAGGCAAACCTCGTCGTAATTTTTTAATCTTACCCGCTGTACCAGGCTGGGGGATCAGCTTTATTCTGCACGTTGCCTTGCTGATGATGCTGGCAGCTTACTCGCTTGATCCTGTGACGGAAGCGATCTCAGAAGTTCTGACTCTCTCAAATCCAACAGGTGATGATTCCGAACAGCAGCTGCAATCTTTCGATGACATTGCTTCTTCTCCCGAACCTCAGATGGAAGAGGTACCACAAGAATCAGCCTCTGAGGTCGCCGAAGTAGCATCTCCCACAACCGAGACTGTCGAAGTCGCATTGGATTCCGTAGTTTCGTCCGCCGTCGCCGACATCTCGATGCCCAACGTGGTCGATAAGATTGCCCCAAGCAGTCTTCTTACCAACGCAATGTCCAATCAGATGATGCAAGCGTTGAGCAGCCGATCGTCGGGGATGAAAAAAGAAATGCTTGAGCGATTCGGTGGTACCGCAGCCAGTGAGCAAGCGGTAGCGAAAGCGCTGCAATGGTTAGCGATGCATCAGCTACCTAACGGAGCTTGGAGTTTTGGGCACGACCGCATTTGCCGCGGACAGTGCGGTGAAGCAGGCGAGTACGTCGACGCATACAACGCAGCGACAGCTCTTGCACTGCTGCCGTTTTTAGGAGCAGGCCAAACTCATCTTGACGGTGAATACAAAGCGACGGTGAAAAAAGGCTTGGCTTTCTTGATCAAGCGTATGGAGGTCAAGTCCGACAACCCACCTCGAGGTTCATGGCTTGAAGCTAACGGCAACATGTACTCGCACGGATTGGCATCGATCGCCATGTGCGAAGCCTATGCGATGACGAAAGATCCGGACCTCGAGAAACCTTCTCAGTTAGCCTTGAACTACATCGCTTGGGCGCAAGATCCAAACGGTGGAGGATGGCGTTACGCCCCACAGCAAGCGGGTGATACCTCGGTTGTGGGCTGGCAACTAATGGCTTTGAAAAGCGGTCTGATGGGAGGCTTGACGATCTTCCCTGAAACGGTTCGCAAAGCGAATTCATTCTTGGATTCCATTCAAACCAACGGTGGCGCCTTTTACGGTTACGACGTTGCTGCGGCGGATCCTAACGCAGCAGTGGCAACCACATCGATTGGGTTGCTTTGCCGAATGTACTTAGGATGGTCAAAGGATAAACCAGCGATCCAGGAAGGTGTGAAATTCCTTACGAATGTTGGGCCATCAAAGACAAACGTATACTACAATTATTACGCAACCCAAGTGTTGCGGCAGTACGGCGGACCTGAGTGGGAACGTTGGAACGGAGCGATGCGAGACCAATTGGTAAACTCCCAAGAAAAGTCGGGGCATGCCGCTGGAAGCTGGCATATTCCCGAGGGCTGGAGCCAACAGGGAGGTCGCCTCTATTGCACCGCAATGTCCACCATGATTCTAGAAGTTTATTATCGCTACATGCCTTTGTATGGCGATAAATCTACTGAGGATGAATTCGAGCTTTAGTTGGTTAGACAGCAATGGCAACCCTTCCCCCTTCGGACGCATTGAAAAGCCCAGGGGATGAGTACATCCGCGTTATTGCCTCGAGCCCACCGATTGATTCTTCCTTAGAGCAGCAGTTGAGTTCCACCAGCGAAATCAATTCTTCGGAAGAGCCGACCATTACATCCTCTAGCCGCTTCGGCGCATGGATTGGTAATAACTCCACCGCTTTCATCTGTAGCTTGGTGGTTCACGTTTCTCTGCTTTTGCTGCTTGCTCTGTGGATCCTCAAGCCTGAGTCGATCGGCTTCTCGGGGCGTTTGATCGAAGTGCGCACGGCCGCTGCCGATCCAGAAAGTCTTGAAACGGAGAATCAGCAGGTCTCGCTCAATCCCGGCCAAGGCGGTTTGCAATCGGGTAACGAAATAGATCCCAACCCTGAGGCTCAACCGACAGTCACCCTTCCAACGGTCAACGATTTGGCTTCGTCGGAAAACAATCAGGAAGGAAAAACCATTCCATCCCTCAACCCAATCGCTAGGTCTTCCCCTTCACTGCAGCACTGGGTGGCAGCCACAGACAACTCCGAACTGGCGGAAATGTTTCGGCCTAGTTCAACGGGTCAGCGTAGGGCGGGGGATCGCTCAGCTGCTGCGGGTGCTAACGGTGGAACGCGTCAAAGTGAAGAAGCAGTAGAAGCGGGATTGCGCTGGCTGATTGCGCATCAAAAAGGTGATGGTTCGTGGAGCTTGGGATTCAAACATGATGCCTGTGGGAGCGATTGTCAAAACGAGGGAACTGGAGGTGATTACTCCTGCGCAGCAACTGGCTTAGCACTGCTCAGTTTTCTTGGCGCGGGATATTCACATCGCGAAGGTCCCTATCAAGAACAATTGCGTAAAGCGATTTATTATTTATTGACTCGTATTGAGTATTCTGAGACCGATGGAATCGGAAACCTTGCCGGACTCAGCGAACATCAAATGTACAACCATGGCATCGCTACGCTTGCACTATGCGAAGCCTATCAGATGACACAAGACAAGGACTTAAAAGATCCCGTCAGCAGCCTTGTTCAGTATATTGCTCGAGCACAACATCCATTAGGTGGCTGGGGATATTCGTCTGGCCAACCTGGCGACTTAACAATCAGTGCTTGGCAAGTGATGGCCCTTAAAAGTGCACATCAAGCAGGCATTCAATTCCCCTCCAACGTGATGCGACAGTTCGATAAATTCCTAGACTCACAGCAATCGGGAGGAGGAGCTTATTACGGTTACCGCGCCCCCGGAAAACAACCTGGTACCACCGCTATGGGGTTGCTACTGAGAATGTATCGCGGCTGGCACCAGACTGATCCTCGTTTGCTTGAAGGCTTGGGTTACCTCGAAAAAACAGGCGTCTCGACAACAGATATTTACTACGACTTCTATGCCACTCAAGCATTCTTCCACCACGACGGCCCAGCTTGGACACAGTGGAACGAACGTATGAGAGATTTCCTCGTGAAGAACCAAGAGACTCGTGGTCATGCGCAGGGAAGTTGGTACTTCATAGATTCTTTTTCGAAAGTCGGAGGCCGGCTCTATTGCACCTGTATGTCCATACTCACTTTGGAGGTTTACTACAGGTATCCGCCGATGTTTCGGGAATTAACGCCCGATTCCTTTGAATTTTAATCGTACATCGGGTGGGATCGCCGTTTAAGGGCTTGGCGAGCCCCGGGAACCGATAGACAATAAGAGAAGTTCTTCCCTCCTTACACTCCACCAAGCCTGCCTTGAAATAGGTCTTGCTGAAGCACCCGCCTACAAGCCGACACTTTCCACGAAGCGATACTGCAAATGGTGGACATCGCTCTGCAGTTTGCACGATCGGCTTTCGCGGCGGAGGCTGCGAGACGCGTGCGAGAGAAGCGTAAGATGATTTTTCTTGTTTGACAGAAAACGTTCACGAAGAATTGAAACAACACAATCCAATCGTCGATGGCTTTAAAGATATGTTTCAGGGACAAACCAAAGTAACCTTTGCACTTTTTTTGCTCGGCTTGTGCAGCTTGTGTGGAAAGGTTCTGCGCGGGGAGGACGACACTTTTTTTGAAACGAAGATTCGACCAGCGCTGATCGAGCATTGCTATGCGTGCCACTCTTTAGAAGCTGGCGAAGCATCGGGAGATTTATTGCTCGACACCGCCTCTAAACTTCGTCGCGGAGGTGCACGAGGCGCAGCAATCAATTTAGAAAAACCTCAAGAAAGCCTTCTTCTGTATGTTATCTCGTATCAAGATGACAAATTGAAGATGCCCCCTGACTCGAAATTGCCCGATGATGTAATCGCTAACTTTCGTACATGGATTGAGCAGGGTGCCCCAGATCCCCGTGTTGATTCCAATCCTGACAAAACGCCCAAAGAATTACTCTCTCAGCGCCACTGGGCGTATCAAGTTCCGAAACCTTATGAGGTCGAGCTTTCGAAAGTAACATCCAGGAGCAACGATCCAATCGATGTGGCAATTGAGTCACGGGTTACAAGCAAAGGTATCGCTGCCTCAGTTGCTGCCGATCGCATCACGCTTCTGAAGCGACTTTCGTATGATTTGTGGGGGCTCCCTCCGACCGCGGAGTTAATGACTGAAGTCACAAATGATAATTCGCCAGATGCCTACAGACGACTCGTCGATAAGTTGCTTGCAGCTCCTCAATTTGGTGAGCGTTGGGCTCGTCACTGGATGGACGTGTCGAGATATGCTGATACAAAAGGTTATGTTTTTCAGGAGGACAGAAACTACGCTACCGCGTATCGATATCGCGATTGGCTAATTCGGGCATTCAATCAGGACATGCCCTATGACCAATTCGTACAGTATCAACTTGCTGCCGACAAATTAGATCCTGCCAATGAAGCTGGCCACCTAGACGCGATGGGTTTCTTAACCTTGGGTCGACGTTTTCTCAACAACAAGAACGACATTATCGACGATCGCTTGGATGTTGTTGGCAGAGGTCTCATGGGGCTAACGATCTCGTGCGCACGCTGTCACGATCATAAGTTCGACCCGGTCTCGATCCATGACTACTACAGTCTGTACGGAGTTTTTCTCAACAGCGATGAGCCAGGTGGAGACCCATCTCCATTGCGTTTAGTCGATTCTACCGATGATCGGCAAGCGTTCGTCTTTTTGAGAGGACAACCGGGTAATCATGGCGACAAAGTGAATCGCAAGTTTGTTAAATTTCTTTCTCCTGACCCAGCAGCGACTTTCTCGGCGGGCAGCGGCCGGAGCGATTTGGCCAAGGAAATCCTAAGAGGAGATAACCCGCTTACGGCGCGTGTAATCGTAAATCGCATTTGGATACGTCTGATGGGTGAATCGATGATCGACTCGCCCAGCGACTTGGGCGTTCGTTGCCCACCACCAATTCTTCAGGACGTTCTCGATGAGTTATCCACAGGCTTAGTCGAAAACGGCTGGAGTCTTAAACACTTGATCCGTCGTATTGTCCTTTCTGCATCGTATCAACAGAGCAGTCTGAGCACGAACAAAGAAGCCCTGGCAGTGGATCCTGAAAATAGTTTGCTTTGGAGGATGAATCGAAAACGCATCGACTTCGAAGCGCTTCGAGATTCTATTCTGACAGTGACGGATGGTTTGGATCGTTGTGTTGGTGGACCATCGGTTAATATTCACACAACTCCGTTCACATCACGAAGAACGGTTTATGCTTTTATCGATCGCCAGAATCTACCTGGACTGTTTCGGTCGTTTGATGTCGCCAGTCCAGATACCCACAATCCCAAACGAAGTCTTACCACCGTTCCGCAGCAGGGTTTGTTTCTGCTCAACAGCGACTGGATCGCTTTGCAAACACAGCGGTTAGCAGCGCAATTAGCACAACAGAACTCTCAAATGGGAGGCAACGACAAATCGCTTGTCGAACTGGCGTTTAAGCGAATCCTCAATCGAATCCCCTCGGAAATGGAAAGCCAGTTCGTAGTAGATTTTTTAGTAAGCAATCGCGCGGCCCATCATCCGATAGGTATTTCGCCATGGAGTTATGGCTATGGTCGTTATCTTGCTGACACCGGCTCGCTAGAAAGCTTTAATGCCTTCCCCGCATTTATTGATGGACTTTATCGCGGGGAAAAACCATTACCCGATGACAAACTTGGCTGGGTATCCATCAATGCAGAAGGGGGACATACCGGTAAAGGTCCTGATTTTGCTGCGATCCGCCGCTGGACCGCGCCGAACGCAGGAACCGTCCAACTCATCGGCCAGCTAGTTCATCCCTCGGAACAAGGCGATGGCGTCAGAGCTGCGATCGTGGTTTCAGGCAAACAGCGAATCGGCAATTGGGATCTGCGCAATGGCAAGGCGGATACCAAAACAGAATCTTTTCAGGTCAAGCGTGGCGATACCGTAGACTTTATCGTCGAGTGCGGGGCCAATGAATCACATGATTCTTTCCGCTGGAAAGTTGCCGTGCGTTTGATCGATCAAGGTAGAGAAAACTACTCGTCGCATTCAGGTTTCGGTCCCCCTCCTCCAAATCCTTTTGGCGAAGTGGATCAACTTGTGCAGGCGTTATTGGCAAGCAATGAGCTTGCTTTTGTAGACTAACTGCAAGGATACGTTCTCATGGATCAGTTATACGGCACCTCGAAAACACTTCCGCTATCGCGACGAGAAATGCTCACTCGCTGCGGGATCGGTTTTGGTGGTGTGGTACTCCAACAGTTGCTCGGCCAAACCCTCAATGCGGCCGAAGGTCTCAATCCACTTTTGCCAAAATCGGCTCACTTTCCTGCCGCAGCCAAGCATGTGATCCATATCTTTGCCAATGGTGGGCCATCGCATGTCGATACCTGGGATCCTAAGCCTGCGTTGAAGCAATATGCGGGAAAAGAAATGCCGGGAGGTAACCCTAGAACGGAACGCCCTACCGGAACGCTGATGGCCTCCCCATATAAATTCGCTCGCTATGGTGAGTGCGGGCGTGAGGTAAGTGAACTCTTCGCGCGAACTGCAGCACACGTCGACGATATTGCCGTGATCCATTCCATGCACGCCGACGTCCCGAACCATGAGCCCTCTCTGCTGCTGATGAACACCGGTGAATCACGTTTGGTCCGGCCCAGTTTCGGATCATGGTTGACCTACGGTTTAGGTACAGAAAATCAAAACCTTCCAGCTTTCGTCGCGATGTGTCCGGGGGGCTATCCCATTCAGGAATCTCAGAATTGGCAAGCTGGTTTTCTCCCAGGAATTTTTCAAGGTACGTATATCGATACCAAGAATGAATCCATCGATAAATTGATCGAGTTTGTCGACAATAAGAGAGTCGCTATCGATTCGCAGCGACAGCAACTTGATTTACTCCAAAAGCTCAATCGTATCCATCAAGAACAACGCGATGGTGATCCGCAGCTGGAGGCGCGAATTCAGTCTTACGAGTTAGCGTATCGCATGCAGACCGAGGCGGCGGATGCTTTCGATGTGAACCGAGAGCCCGAATACATTCGCGAAATGTATGGTCCTGGAGTTCAAGCTCGACAACTGCTGGTCGCAAGACGGCTGGTCGAGCGTGGTGTCCGATTTGTACAAGTATGGCATGGTGAGGGACAACCTTGGGACAATCATGATGATATCGAGGTGAATCATCGAAGATTGGCAGGACAATGCGACCAAGGGATCGCTGCATTGCTGACAGATCTGAAACAACGTGGCCTTCTCTCACAAACGCTTGTGATTTGGGGTGGAGAGTTTGGTCGAACGCCAACCGTAGAAATGCCTCAAAAAGGAGCGAACGCCGGGAAGATCAACGGTCGCGATCATAATCACTACGGCTTTACGATGTGGCTGGCTGGCGGAGGGGTTAAAGGTGGTATCGCTTATGGGGCGACTGACGAGTTCGGTTTCAAAGCCGTCGATAAGCCAATGCATGTCCATGATCTTCATGCCACTTTGCTGCATTTGCTAGGTTTCGATCACAAGAAACTTACCTATCGTTATGCAGGTCGAGACTTCCGACTGACCGATGTGCACGGCAATGTGGTTCAAGACTTAATCGCATGAAGCAATTCAACAACGCTTTGACTTCACCCCACGTGCTTGACAAAGATCAACTTATCGTCTCCTCGACGATAGAAGTCCACCAGTGTCGCTTCGAGTACATATCCACATTTACGATAAAAACCTTGGGTCGGTACATACTGCGACTTGCCTGAAGTCTCTATGTAAATTCGCCCTCCACCTCGAGTCGATATCTCCCGCTCCGTCGCTTCAACGAGAATGCTACCGATGCCGCTGCGCTGCTGCTCAGGATCGACAGCAATCCAGTAGAGGTCGTAACTACAATCGGTTCCAGCAATGTGACCGTAGCAGGTGTAGCCGACCATGCGCTCCTCAAATTCGGCGATGACGAATTCGTAGCCAGATGCAAGTCCGCGCTGCAATCGCTCGTCAACTAGCTCTCGAGCTATCGCCACTTCCTCCGGAGTGAAAAAACCCGTTCGAGCGACCATATTTTCGATCGCGAAGGCATCGCCCGATGTAGGTTCGGAACGAAAGACGAGATCTTTTTTATGAATCATCAACCCTAAACTCTTGGCAATAAATAAACGAAGCTTCGCTTGAAAATCTAAGGATCCAAAGAAAATCCAGTGCGGCGTACTATAACCGATGGCTTTCGATTTAGCAGATGGAAGTGATATCGGCCAGCGACCTTACAAGGCGAAGTCGATCGATACCCTCTGTTACGGTAAACCTCACCCTCTCAGAAAAGCCTCCCGACGAGGCCTCAAAAGACAACCATTTAGGGTGGGTAGTCAAATATTCCCTAATCGGAAAATCCTACTGTTTCATAGATTTATGGCTCAAAGAACTTGGATAGACCGTATTAGGCGTTATGATGATCAGCGGTTTGTTCAGCGGCTTACCCTGTGACGGATCTATGGGCGAAATACTGCTCTACTATCAACGACCTCAACCCGCGACGTGGGTTTACCTATCATCATTTTTAGTGATGGGTTTGTTTTTCATGTTCCATAGATTTTGGAGCATGAGAAATCTTGATGTTGCGCTCTTACTAATGCTTTCTCCCGGCCTGATGATGGTCTACGAAGGGAGAAAGATGCGGTATGAACAATCTTACAAGCCAACGACTCAGTCGGCGGCCGCAGATCAGACTCGCGAAGTCGCGGAGCAGCAAAGCTTGAGAGGTTCTACTCGCTGGTTCACCGATTCCGGTGGCGGTCCAGTTACCACGAATCCGACGAAAGATTTCACGATCGCCCAGTCGTCAACCAGCAGCACAGAATCGCGCCTCGCAAAATCCGATGCTCGCCAAGGAAACTCTGTCCGTTATGTGACTTGGAGTCCGAATGAGACCCTTCTGAATCCTGAACCCAATCCTTGGTATTCGAGAGTTATTGAATCGGCAGTTGGTGCTCTTGCAATTCAAGATGAAACAGTTCCTAACGCGACCACTGCCGCCGAGACGACCACAGCGGCCTGGAGTCCTGACTGGGTGGAGTTACTCGGTTTCCTATGGTTGCTTGGTGTTTCTTTATTGTTGCTGATCCGCTTGCTGATCGACGCAACCTTAGTTCGTCGGCCGTTACTGGAACCTAACCTATCGATTGGTGGATTGAGCTTCATCGGTGTTTCGCTCTTCCTGTTCTTGATGGCCAACGTAGCGACCAGCACCATCGAAGAGCAGAGAAATCAAGGCCCCAAACTGGGGCCGGGATATGCGCTGCTGAACGCTCTGCCTGATATTCAGACAACACTTGATGGGCAAAAGACACCCTGGAAGAGCGACACTGAGTTTCGTGAATCGAGATACCGCTCCGCGATCGCTAAAGCGATTGCCATTACAGCGAACCTCGCTATTGTGCTCGGTATCGTTGCGGTTGGTTACTGGCATTTTGACGATACGAAGATGGGGATTGGTGCCGCGACACTTTATCTTTTGCTTCCTTATACGGCGCAAATGACGGGTTCGCTTCAGCATGTACTCCCCGGAGCAATGCTTGTCTGGGCCGTGTTGATGTATCGCTTCCCATTGATCTCCGGAGGATTTTTGGGGTTGGCTGCTGGCCTAACCTACTACCCGTTATTCCTACTTCCTCTTTGGCTTAGCTTCTACTGGCATCGTGGCATTCGCAGGTTCCTGGCTGGCTTTGCAGTGACCATTCTTTTCTTGGTTTCTCTCTTATTTTTAGAAAGCCCAGAAAAGGCCCTAGAACATCTCCAGCATATGTTCGGCCTACTAGCTCCAGCCATGCAGGACTTGCAAGGTGTGTGGGGATTAGGTTGGTCCCCCAGTTTCCGACTTCCTGTCTTGGTCGCATTCTGTATTCTGAGCTTTTCCTTTATCTGGTGGCCTGCTCAAAAGAACCTAGCCACTTTGATGAGCGGCACTGCGGCAATCATGCTGGCTTCCCAATTCTGGCATGGTTTCGGCGGTGGACTCTACATGGCGTGGTTCCTACCCCTTGTGCTTCTCACCGTTTTCCGCCCCAACCTGGATGATCGGGTTGCATTGGAAGTCGTCAAAGATGGTTGGAAGCGTACTCCATCGACAGGTTCTACTCAATTAAAGTTGGCACCCGGTACTGACGCAGCTTGAGCCTCACAGCTTGATTGTATGCGTTCGTTCTTACATAGTTGCCACACAAGCAACTCCATCTGGTTTTTACTCATACTGCTGGAGATTAATTCGTGAAAAGATTTTACTGGGATAATCGTGGGCCTATGCTTTTTCTTTTGGCCCTAACTTTTTTCATTGTCAAAATTCCTGCCCAGGAAAAGTCTGCGGAAACAGCACGTAAGCCCAACGCGGCATTAGAGGCGTACGTTAAGGCCCAAGATGATTCTTATCGCTGGAAAGTAAAACAAGAGTCCAGCATGGCTTCAAGCGAAATCATTCGCCTGCATCTCCAGTCACAAACTTGGCAAGATATTCCCTGGAAACATGTCGTTTACATCATCAAGCCAAAAAATCTAAAGAATAAAAAAGATGTTCCTGCCGTACTGCTCATCAGCGGAGGTAGCTGGAGAGAAGAGTGGCCCGAAGAGGGACCTGACGAATTGAAATTGCCGGGCGAAGCATCGTTGCTATCGACTTTTGCTGATGCTTTCCAGTCGATCTTTGTGATCGTGCAACAAGTTCCCTTTCAACCGATGTTTGGTGACAAGAAAGAAGATGCGATTATCGCTGAGACGTTCGCAAGATATATGAAAACTGGGGACACCACCTGGCCACTCTTGTTACCCATGGTCAAGTCAGCCGTACGAAGTATGGATGCCGCTCAGGAATTCAGCAAGCAACGCTGGGATATCGATGTGAATCGGTTTACTGTCACAGGTGCCTCCAAGCGAGGATGGACAACGTGGCTTACTAGCAGCGTCGATTCACGCGTCCAGGCGCTGGCCCCTATGGTGATTGATATGCTCAACATGAGCGAGCATCTGAAATTACAAGTTGATACCTGGGGTGAATACTCGGAACAAATCGCCGACTACACCGAATTGCAATTACCAAAATTCATCGATACCGATTCCGGCAAAGCGCTGCAGCAAATCGTTGATCCATTCAGCTACCGAGAAAAGATCGCGCAACCCAAACTTTTGGCAGTTTCCTTGAAAAGGTT
>JBEGUT010000027.1:0-14706 GCA_041178745.1 Planctomycetota bacterium
GTATCAGAGTTCAGTGACTATTGAGGGGGCAACCTTAGTCGAGGATGACAAGCAACATTTCATTCAGCAGTATCGTTTCGACAAACCTTTTAAACCTGGCGACAAGACGAAGATGACCTTTGCTGTCGAGTCGACAACCAAAGGGATCGAAAACTCAGTTACCAATATTGAAGTGAATCAAAATGGGACATTCTTTAACAACTTTATCGTACCGCAACTCGGCTATCAGGAAGGGGGCGAACTGCAGGATCCCAACAAACGCCGCAAGTATGGCTTGGAAAAAAATGACGGATTCCCAGCGTTGACTAAGGAGAAGAACGATCTGTGTATGCATCATTACGTGGGATCTGAGGGTTGGGTTAATGTCGAAACGGTGATCAGCACCAGCGCAGATCAGATCGCCGTAGCTCCCGGTTCTTTGATCGAGCAGTGGGAAGATAAAGGCAGAAAATACTTTCGTTATCGGCTAGATCATCCATCGCTTAATTTCTACTCCTTCATTTCGGCTCGCTATGCGGTAGCGCGAGATAAATGGAAGGATGTGGATGTCGAAGTGTACTATCATCCCGAGCATCATTGGAATGTTGCCAAAATGCAGACGGCGATGAAGGATGCACTGGAGTATTGCTCAGAAGAGTTTGGTCCTTATCGGCACAAACAAGCGAGAATCATTGAGTTTCCTCGCACCTCCAGTTTCGCACAAGCTTTTCCTGGGACGATGCCTTACTCGGAGAGCATCGGCTTTATCGCGAATTTGGAAGATCCTGAAGATATCGATATGGTCTACTACGTGGTATGTCATGAAATGGCGCATCAATGGTGGGCTCATCAGGTGGTTGGAGCGAAGATGCAGGGAGCCACTCTGTTGTCAGAAACCATGGCACAATACTCGGCACTGATGATGATGGAGAAAAGATATGGGCGCGAGATGATGCGGAAGTTTCTGAAGTATGAAATGGACAACTATCTTTCATCTCGAGGTACGGAGTTCAACGAAGAAAAACCGCTGCTGAATGTCAATCCAAACCAAGGTTATATTCACTACAACAAGGGGAGCGTGGTTCTTTATTACCTCAAGGAAATGATCGGCGAGGAACGAATCAATTTGGTGTTGCGACGTTTAGTCGAACGATATGCCTACCAGAATCCTCCCTATCCGACTGCTTATGATTTGGTTGATGGTCTCAAGGAAGTCATGCCTGCTGAACTGCATTACTTGATTGGTGACTTGTTCGAGAGAATCACTATGTTCTCCAATCGAGTTGAAAGCGCGTCGATAACGCCGCTCGCCGATGGGAGATTTAAAGTCGTTATGGACGTCCGATGTGAAAAAAATGTTGCCGACGGCAAGGGTAAAACGACGAAGGTGCCAATCAATGATTGGATGGATGTTGGCTTTTACGCGAAGCCAGAAGCCGGTAAGAAGTACGGGCGTGAAATATTGCGGAAACGAGTCTTGATCGATCGTGAAGAGATGAAATTCGAATTTGTTCTAGACGAACAGCCAGAGCAATGTGGTATCGACCCTCACTATCTGATGATCGATAGTGTCACCGATGACAACCTCAAAAGAGCTACCATTCTATCGGCAGAAACTCCCAAGGAGAATCAAGTAACCAAAAAGCAATAGCGTAAGGAGTATGAGTTTCTTGTGGTTCGTCGGGCTTTCTCTAGTCCAAAAGCCGACACCGCTAGATGCCGTCCCGGGGCGAACCTTGTTACAATAAGGACTTGGTTTGATCGCCCCGGAGACGAAAAGGATCGCTTGATGAAGGACTCGATACATTCAGCGTTAGCCAGCCAACGAGCATCAAGTGTAACGCAGGAACATGCCTATCGCCGAGGGCCACGGATTACGGCGATTGAAACCGTGGTACCTCATGATGTGATGCCAGGGCTTTTGGCCGTACGAGTTCACACCGATTGTGGTACTGTGGGTGGTGAGTCGGTCATCGGACATGGCGAAACCTACTACATACCAACCGCAGTCGCAGCCGTGATTCATGATTTTATGGCGCCGCGACTCTTAGGTTCCGATGCTCAAGCGATCGAGAGCCACTGGCGTTTTCTCTACGAAAGATTCATCGCCTTCGGTGGAACAGGAGCCGAACTTCGTGCCCTATCGGCGATCGATCTCGCATTGTGGGATATCGCTGGTCAATTGCGCGAGCAACCTGTTTGGCGATTGCTGGGTGGTCCCGTTCGAGACAGGGTCCCGGTTTACAACAGCAGTGGTGGACCTTTCTATGGTCGCTCAAATCGCAAGACTCCGGCTGCATCAGGTTGGCCAGGTCATGGCGATCCGGGACAGCCCGGGCCACTGGAAGACAATTGGGCGAGCATCAATACTCCGGGTGATCTAGCTGAAGAACTTGTGCAACTTGGTTACCGAGGCATGAAGTTGTGGTCGTTTGATGCGGTCTATCGCAAACGAGGAGGTGAGTATCTAACGCCGCAGGATATCGACGAAGGTCTCGCGCCATTTCGACAGATTCGCGATCGTGTAGGAGATCAAATCGAAGTGATGCTCGATGGGCATGGCTTCTTTTCACTCGCAGCGGCTCGCCGTATCGCCGAAGCTATGACTGAAGTACGACCATTGTGGATGGAAGATATACTTCGTCCAGATTCGATTCATGCAATGGCGGCCTTTCGCCGTCAGATTCAAGTTCCTATAGCGGTCAGCGAAATGCTTGTTACGGCCGATCAGTATCGGCAAGTATTGGATCTTGGCGCCGCTGATTATGTGATGATCGATCCAACTTGGGTTGGTGGTATTACTGCGTCGCGCCGGATCGCGGAACTCGCGCAGCTCTATAACGTTCCCACGCTGATGCACGATTGCACAGGACCATTCACCCTTCTATCTGGCGTAAATATTTGCGCTAGCAACTCCGGCGTCGCGATGCAAGAAACGGTACGAGCACATCTCGCGACGCTTTATCCCTCTTTGATTGATACGACGCTTCGGGTCGAGCAAGGTTGTCTTGAATTGCCAACACGAGGTGGTTTGGGCGCTCGGTGGTTACCTGAACTGTTCGACGCATCCCATCCAGGATACCGTCGTTCCAATTGGAATTAGCAACTCTAGTTAGGCTAGTAGGGACACATCGGTTTAACTGTTTGCATCATTTGAGGCAGAAGCAGTTGCATGCATCAGACCGCGCATGTAGCCGTAGGCAAATAGCCGACCAAGCATCGTGTAGCCAGGTTCACCATCATCTTCGCCTACCATCTGTGGAACGTGATCAGGACGCATCGCTCCTTGGAAACCAATATCGCGGTAAGCACGCATCGCGGCTGCCATATCGGTAGGGCCATTATCGTGAAAGGTTTCCGCAAACGATTCGGGCATTCCGGTAACATCCCGAAAGTGCACATAACTGATGTGTTTACCAAATTCTCTAATCGTTGCAGGAATATCAACTCCCATCGTCGCGAACGAGCCTTGGCAGAAGCAGATCGTATTGCGGGGACTGGGTACCAAGTTCATCAATCGATGAAATGAGTCGACCGAGTGCATGATACGAGGTTTACCTAAAAGCGATGGTAAGGGAGGATCGTCTGGATGCATGGCGAGTGTCACGCCATACTTTTCTGCGACAGGTAATAACTCATTGAGCAGTCGTTCGAGAAACATCCAGAGTTGATCGGGAGTTAAGCGACGAGCGATATTTTCATGTTCAGGATCAGTAGGATGATGTCCTAGCAGAATAGCTTTTTCAACATCCTGTAGATGGAAAGCGGTTACCTTAGCACCACCTCGCTCGGGCGCGTCTAGTCGAGTTCGCGCCCAATCGGTTCCTGCCATAAAGTTATAACAAAGCAATGGAACTCCTAGATCGGACATCTGCATGATCAAAGATTTCAGGGCGATCAATTCGCTTCCATCATCACAGCCGATCTTGATATTCTCGATGGGTAGATATCCTTCGACGACCGATATTTGCAAACCAAACGACGCGGCGCGATCAATCGCTTTTTTCAATACGTTAGCGTCTGTTCCATAGTAACGATGCACTAGGTCGGTGACACCGCACTGTGCAGCGAGTTGCAAGTTTTCATCGGAAACGGGAGTGAGGACAGTAGCCAATCGCATGGTAGTGTCTTTTCTATCGTTTGAGCTTCGGTGTATTGGTGCTTTATTCGCTTCCCACTTTAAGTGGTTTTGTAGCGTCCATTCCAAGTGCTGCTAAGCCAGCCACAAAGAAGGCACCTGCGCACATCATAAATACGAGGCCTTGGCCTGATCCAGTACTGGAGCCATAGACCATCAATAGCGGAACAATCTTTGCGCTCACAGCGGCACCGAAGTTACCCCACATATTTGCCCAACCAAAGATGGATCCTGTGTTACGTCCACCGACATCTTGCATGAAACCCCAAATCGATGGATTACCGACGTCGGTCATCATCGACACTATGGCGCAGCACGCGACGATTCCCCAGGCGGAATCAATCGTTAGACATCCTAGGTACGAAAAACCAGCGATAAAGTAGGCTGTGGTAATTGGAAGAACGCGTCCAAACCGTAGCCCAAATCGTTTGACGCTCCAGTCCGCTGCGCGTCCACCGAGCAATTGCCCTAGCATGCCCGTTGCCAACACAATCGATACCATCAAGGCCCCTTGTTGTTCTGGTACCTTTTGTACCTCTTTAAGATAGGTCGGCAACCATGTTACCAAGAAGGCCCAGCCGATATTCACGCAGAATTGCCCTAAGGAATTCAGCCACAAACTACGGTTGACGGCGCATTTGCCTACGACTTGAAATACATCAAGCAGTGTTGGTCGTCGATCATCGGTAGGCGTACCAATCCACTTCCTTTCCACTTCATTGCATGCGGGATGTTCGGAAGGACGATCACGAACAATCAAGTAATAACCAACAGCAATAAGAATTCCAGCTACTCCGTAAAGGAACAGTGTTATTCGCCAGCCGCTCAAGTGAAGAATCAACCACATGGTAAGAAATGGAGCAGCTGTGGCTCCAAATCTACCACCAAAAGAAATCAACCCGCTGGCTAAACCTCTTTTTTCAATCGGAAACCAACGACGTACAATAGCACTGCTCGTCGGATACGCCCCTGCTTGCGCAAATCCAAATAAGAGGCGTGCTAATAAAAGCCCTAATACACTGGTTACGAGTCCTGTGTATACCGTCAGAAGTGACCAGAGCAAAATATAGACAGCGAGCACTTTACGCGCACCGAGTCGATCGCTGAACCAACCCGAGGGGACTTGAAACAAGGCATACGTAAAAAAGAAAACGCCTAAGACGCTTCCGATCTGCTGTTTTGAAATGCGAACATATCCACTAGCTCCCGCTGTTTCGGCTTGTTGCAGCAGTTGCAAGGCATCATCTCTCGTTAGATCATCGAGCAGCGTCATCGGTACTTTGATTTGGGCGGCTGTGCGAGCTGGATCTTTGTTCCGCTGCACCTTCGCGACGAACTGAGACACTTTTTCTGCATCGCTGACAGACGTTAGCTCCACAGAAAAGCGTGTCGATGGAGACGAGACAATTTTCGCATCGTTGAGAAATGAATCAGACTTAACAACTTCGCCCAACGAGACTCGAGTCAAGTAAAGCCCGAAGGCCATCAAAACACTGATCGCCACGATACGCCAGCAGATCGAAGTAGCAGGCACCGTAGTAGAAACGGCAGTTGAAGAGCTCTCTGAATGGTCTGGTTCCAAAGAACGATTCATCCGGTGGCCTTTGCGAGGAGGTGATGGTTATGCGAAGCCGGATTATAGCAGAACCGCATTGGTCAGCATGCAAGAATTTATCGCGACAAGATGGGAAAAAGTTGAGGATTGCGAGAGGTGCGAAGGAGGGATTTAATGCGAGGAGTTTAGTGTCAACGAAGGGCCGATTGCGTAAGATGTTGCATAAGACAAGATGTAGTGAAATGACGAGGCAATGGCGCGCGACCGGTGTATTGCGCGGTAGATCCTTAGAGTATCGACCTTGAGTTGAATGGCGAGCGGATTTTTACGGTGAATGGTAATTGAGAACCGCTTATACATCCTACTCGGGAAACTCGAGACGATTATCGATCGAGTAGATGCCTGGTTCCAAGGAGAGAAGAATCTCTATTTGCTCAGCTTGAGATTTGGATGCCACGCGACCGGTTAAAACAACTCCCTCGCCCTCACGAGTCATCTTGGCAGAACCGTCACTCCATTTCGCTAAGCGTTGTTCGGTCGTGATTCGATAATCGCTTTTGGAAGTTGACCTGGCCGATGCTGAAGATTCTCCGATCGCTCCGAATGCTTGTAAGCGATTGGCTGTCGTACTTGGCAAAGGCAGGTTCTCGGTAGTTGTTTTCATCGATGAAAAGGTGAGGGTATCAAGTATCAACCTCGGATAATACATCGCCCTTGGACGCAGTGGCGAAAGAGGAGGATTGATTCGCGCTGTCGGATCATCAGCAGTTTCGAGCCCCTCGGTTGCTGCCCTTACGCGCCCAGTACCTAGAGCCTGTTGGCTTCCAACAAATCCCTGCTGTTCGCGGCGATCGGATCCGACAAAGTCACGACCGGACCGATTCTCACGCAAGAATCGTTCCGAACCCTTAATGTTACCAGCATCCTCCACCGTGGTTTCAGTCCTCGATGCTCCTGGGCCTACACGAGGTTGAAAGCTGCCACCCACAGTGCGTTTGCCGAAAAGCTGAGCGTCAGCAGAGGTGGATAACAAAGTTACTAGCGCGAGTGCAAAGGTTGGAATCAGCTGTAAAGAATAATAATTCATGTTGCGGATTCACCTTTAGAAGACACTGTTGTTTTCGTTGAATCAGAAGGTTGTTTCAGATTTTCGGAAGCGGGAACACTCGTGTTGGAAGCTTCGGCTGCAGCCGTTCCCATGGGATCAAGAATTTGACCGACCGATTTACCGATTGGTAAAAGTATCTCCATGCCATTGACTCGAACTTTAGCGGCATCATCTATTACACCAACTAAAGTTACCTCATGCAGTGGGACTTTGAGGGATTCACCGAGCGTAATGATTTGGGCGGACTTGTTATCGCTGGTCACAAACCACGCTTCGGCATCGCCACGACGATTAAAGGTGATTGCCTGTAAGCGAATCGCCGAGAGAGTCTTCGAAAAACCACGCGCGAATATATTGCGGCTAACAAACGCTGAAATATCGCTGGCAGAACTTTCCTGCTGCGGATCTCGCGACCAATCACTTAACGATTCAGCTCGTTCGGTAGCCATTAAGCTGACAGCTTCCACAGTCACGTTCGCATCTAATTCGGTACCGTTACCCAACGGTACAAGAGTAAGCGATTTGATTTTGTGTAGATGGCCAGATTGCTCAAAATCCTTCATCCATTGTGCCCATTGAGGTAGAGCCGTCTTTCCATGCAGCGTGTAGGTAATGCGATGTCCAATCAATCGATTCTTACGTTTGACGGTCCGAGACTTGATCTCGATAGGAATCGGATTCGATGCGTCGATCGAAATTCCTGTCATCTTGTGACGTTCTGTTAATTTCAAAAGCCAATCCTGATAGAGCGATCTCGCGAGCGCTGGATCGCTCGGAAGTGAACGGCCAGCGAAGGTTTCCATTTTTTGGCTCACCTTCTTGGCTAACAACTGCGCATCGGCAGCTTCCTGTAATTGGCGATCGAGTCGATCGAGGTCGTTGTTTGCTTTGGTGGTCGGCTCCTCAATGAAGGTGCGATAGGAGAGATCACCCACATACAATAGAGCTATTAAAATCGCTCCACCAGCAAGCCACATCGTTCTGCGGTTCATGGCTTGGTACCTCCTGCGGTTGAGGAGTTTGTGGAGATAGGTGTAGACGATGCCGTATCTATTGGACTTTTCTGTGTTGCATCAGGTGCCGACACTTCTGGTGACTTATAGGCATACGTCTTTTCTGATGCAATCGGGAACGTCACACGAGTTTCAAATTGCCAGGGATATTCTTCTCCTTCACCTTGTTCGCTGACTCGCTTGCTCACTACCGCAAAGCGACCTGAACGAAGTCGACTCTCTAGCTCGGCAACGCGTTCAGGCTGTGTCACTTGGACAGACAAATCAACGATACCATTTTGATCTTGTGAAGACGCAGTCAAACGGCGAATGGTGGCGAACTGCCCAGCGGGAAGTTGACTGGATAGCGTCTGTAGCTCCTCAAGCCAAAACACTTGATCGCTCATCCATTGTTCCACCCAACGAGCATCATCGGCTTTCTCTTGGAGTTTGGAGGCCATCTTGGTGCGTTCATTAACGAGTTGCTGTTTCTCTACAACTTGTGCTTGTAGATCATCAACCTCGCTTTTCAGAACATAACCGCCGCCGAGTAGAGCGGATACGGCAACGCCCCCCACCAGCGCCCTGCTCCGCCACGGATTCGGTGGCTTGGGAGGTCGCTTGGGATCTAATAGGTTGACGTAAAGATCTTCAAACAGGTAGTCCGTCATCGCGCCAGCTAAGGCGGCTTCACAAGCTGGATGCTTTATATCTTCTTTGGTTCCGCTGAACTCCCAAGTAGCGATAGGATCAATCTTTTGAATTGGGCCGATCCGTCGTTCCTGCAACGCATCGAGTAAAGATTGATAGTCCTCGGTACCGTCAACGAAAAATAACTCGGGAGGCTCGGCTTGATTCTCAGTCGCTGCTAGAGCAACGCTGCGTTGAATCTCGAGGCCGAGCTGCTCTGCTAAGACGCCCGGATCATCTGCGGTGATTCGCAAGGTTCGAAGAAACAAAGGTGTCTGTCCACGACACAAAACTAATTCAACCTCACCCGAATAGGCGCTCATCACTACCGATAAGTTGCTTTTCAGTAGATTTCGACGATGAAGAATACCGATCGTAGCGACGTGCCGGGGCACCAAGGCGACGATCGATAGACGAGCCTGCTTTCCCCGTACGATCCATTGGTCGAGATTTTTTTGCGACAGCGAAAAAGCAATTGCTTCGGTAGGCCGATTCCCATCGCGTCGTGAGATCAGATAATCCGCAACGGTAGTACCTTCGCCATCGCCCACTTGCTGTTCTACTTCTGCCAAAACTAAGGAGGGTATCTCGCTATCTTCAGCAGGTGGAAGAGTGACCGTGGTGAGTTCTAATTCGGAACGAGATAAGGTGAGAAGCAAGTGTTGGCAAGCAATGCGATTCTCTTTGAAGTGATTGGCCAGTTGCTGGAGCGGATCGAGAACTGGATCTCTCGGTAAATTACCCGCAGACAGAAAACGAATCGAAGAACCTCGCTTCTGAGCAACAATAAAATGAGTTTCACTTCGACCGATATAGATCGCTGCAACCGGCTTAGGACTAACTCGCCGTTTCGATTGACCTAGCGTCAGATCAGGGAGAGATAATTTCATAGTCATGGTGTCCTCGCAATATCGGAGGTTGCTGTCGTCGATGAGGATCCGATACCATCGTTGATCGGAAACCCTCGTCCCCAATTCTGCCAGTGCTGAAAATGTTTTACTTGTGCAGGGCGAACTCGCCCGTCAAGCAAGACGGATGCACGATACAGAGGGCTGATCTCATCTCGAAAGCCTATCACTTGAACTCGATAAACATCGCTGCGGCAAGTGATCATTGGTAGGAGTTTCTTAAAGGTGGGAAGGTCACAAATATTTTGTTTCAATAGCCAACCGGGATGGAAGCGATCCGTATTGGCAGTCTGTTGACGCGATGAAAGACAGCGTTCGGCGATCGTACTGGTCATCCCAGGTATACCAAGCAAAACTTCCAAAGGAGCTTCGTTGATATCGACCAGTCCCTCCAGATAATCTTGTTGCGCTAACGTTGTGTCATCGATGATCCTTTCAAGATAATCACTTTGCTGCAGTGTTTCACTCAAAAACGGGCTTTGAATCGATTTGGGTTCACCCATTTTTTGAGGTATCGATACCCTAGCGTCAATCAAATCGAGGGGGGAGATGATCGGTTTTGAGGGAGGAATTTGAAAGTCGGGAACTGGGATTGCTAAATTGCCTTGCAAGTTTTGTTGAGAAGCTGTGGCTTTAGAAGCATTGGATGCAGATCCATATTGGCGATAAAGGATCACAAAATTCGCCCAAGGTTCAGGCCATCTACTGAGAAGTTCGCTATGAAGCGATCGCAAATCCTGTTGATTGATGAAGATTCGCTTTTGACCCTTCCAGTTTTCATTACGAGTTCCACTCTCCCAGGTCAGCATCTGGTTCCACGCAACTACACGGTTTTCAGCTTCGTCATTGCGAGTTACTCTTTGCGTCGTGCCACTGATACTTTTTGTTGGTGCCCGTGATCCGCGAAACGCATCGATTTGTTGTTCGATGGGATCAAGCAAATAGTTGTTATTCCAATCGCCGCCACTCCATGCCCATGCAATTTGCTCCGGCGCAGCTAACTGCTTGGGTGATCGAGAAGGGTCGCGGCAGTAATCTAGGAATGCATCGACTAGCTCGCTATTAGCCCCAGGTAAATTTAGTAACGCAGTTCGCGCATGGCCGGGTGTTTTCAAATCCCACGCCAGTAGCGTTGGGATATGCAACTTAGCCGATTCGTTTTCCATTCCATACTTCCATGCCGAAATCGATGTTCCGGCAGCGCTACTTCGGTTGTGTGGAGCAATCGGCGACACAACGGAAAATCGCCAAGGTATCTCTTCATTATCGGCTTGAGTAGAAACTGTAATCGCTTTCGACGCAAAACGCGACTCGTTGTCACCAAAATCTCCAAGGGCTTCACGAGCCTGTGGCGTTTGGTCGATCATTGAAACACAAGCTTCGATTCCACTCATCGCTGCCAAACGAGCTTCGGTTTGCTCTAGCTGATATCTAGCTAAGCGATATTGGCTCTGCATGTGATATAGATAGCCGTATGCCGCAAGTGCTACCAATACAATGACAACGCTGACGAGTAACAATGCCATGCCACGGCGAGGTGAAGTCGTTGTCATGAAGACGATCCTCCCGTGCTTTGCCCATTAAGGAGAGAAGAGTCGAACGAACTTGGGCTAGGAAAAGACTCCGCAGCTCCACTAGGTTCCGATTCACCAGTCTCGCTGCTGCCTGGAGAGTCACCGGATCGCTGCGGTGTAGGAATCCATGGTAGTTGAACGACGATGCGGATCTGTCTAGGTTCTTGCAGTGTGGCCGCAGCAACATCGTCATCAACCTCTACCGTTGGCTCGTCGATTTGCTCGGCAAGTTGTTCAGATACCATTGCAGAAGAGTCATCTTCTTTTGTTGGGGAACTATCGCTGTTATCGACAAGATCTTCGGGAGGATCGAGGTCAAAGGAAAGTTCGATAGCCTTGGGTAGGCTGCTGCTGCCGTTAGTCCAGGAGCTTTTCCATTGTGTTCCATCGCTGTAGCGAAAGCGGAGGCGATAAAGGGAGTCGAGGCTTGATGTTGAGAGAATATTGATCGGATTCGCTTGAGACGATGAGGGGTCAACATTGCGATAAAGATCGGCGGTTGTTCGCAGCGGTTCATCGCTTGCCGATCTGTCATCACGAGATAACTGAGTAGGCGCCAGGCTGCGAATGGTTTTTGTCAGGCTCGTACTTCCCGATACACGATAGTTCGCTTCAACCGGGTACAAGCCAAGGCGAGAGGCAGATTGAAGACCTGGAGGAAGCGACTCGGTATCCGCTGGACTTACCAGTAATTCTTCAAGCCACGGCAAGGGATCTATCGATGGAGCATAACGCACGGTGAAACCACTGCTACTTCCTTCGAACGAGACGGTTTGATTCCGTGCTGTGAAGGAGCCGGTCGAAGACAGTGGGCTCGGTAGTGGTGGCGAGACATGCTGTAAATCCTCTTCTAGCCAAAGGCGAGCAGAGCGGATCGTTTGCAATTTCGTAGAAAGCTTCCAGCCGCGTTGTTCGGCATTCTGGAAGGTATCGAGAATCGACCATGCCAGAGCCGAGAGCACGCCGAGCAAAAGTAGAGCGATAATTAACTCAAGCATCGTGAACGCTTGGCGAAATCTTTTAGATACAACGATTCTATCTTGTGTCCTTCTCAGGAAATTCGCTGTCACGGTAACTCGCTCCCTTCCGAAATTAGAGCGGGAATTCGTATCCAGCGAGATAATCGATAACTGGATGAAGTGTCTCCAGTAACAGCGGAATCGCCGGAAGTTTCCTGAGTAGGAAAGACTTCAACGGTGACCTGCAATAGCGATGGATCTTCAAGTGGATTGGTTGTGATTCGATAGCTCCACTCGGGTGCTTCGAGAATCGTTTCCGATCTATCTTTACCTATTGTTTCAGGTTGGGCGATCGCTTCATCGAGAAGAGTTTGAGCGAAGTGATGAGCTAATGTTATTGCTTCAGCTCGACGAGCATATTTTGCACCGAGTCCGATAATCGAAAAGAGCACGAAACCTGCACCGGAGAGAATAGCAGTAGCGATGATAACCTCAAGCAACGACAGACCCCTTCGGCGAAATTCACCGCGGGTTCGTAATGCTGCGGTGTTAAGGGCTTTCTGAGGATTGGTCATAAGCTGCCGGAGTATTGAATGAACTTGAAGGTCCTAAAGAGTCCATTCTCGAAGCGTTTGCGTCCGGCAGTTGGATGATGTCGATCAGGCCATTACCCTGGCGATGTCGAACCATGATTCGTTTCTGTGTTTGCGAATCGAGCAGAATGATACTGAGGTCTCTAGATTGACCGGAAGGTAGAAATGGGACATACCATGATTCGGTGCGATCATCATTGTCTGAAGGAGTAGTTGAAACGGTATTGTTTAGCGAGTCTGCCAAAGATATAGGGTTTCTATCCGATGGCGAGAATTCACTTCCTTCTTTGGCTGATGGATCAACGCAAGTCCATAGCAGCTGTTCGATAACAATCGGTTCGGGTAGCAGCCATTGACGTTTAAGACTTGGGTTGGCGGCAGTGCGATTGATACTGGACGACTCCGTGGAGATAGAGGAAGTCGCTTCACGATTCAAAGATGAATCGTTAATGCTTGTTCCCGACTCGGACAATCGTTCCTCGAGGAGAGTTTCCCATGATCCTAGTTGTAATTGCGGCGAGTTGCGTTCGAGTCGAAGTAAAGTTAGTTCGCCTCGAAGCGTTGCTTGGTAGCGGCATTCATCGATCAGTTCACGAATGGCCGCAGCGGATTGCTTTAGTGGAGTCTGCCCGAGAGGTTTACGCAAGTTAGGCCACGCGAGAGCCATGATACCCGCCATCAACGCGAGTACGATCAAGAGTTCAAGCAGAGTGAACCCTCGACCGCGATCTTGCGTTGTGGAAATCAGCTTACGCGTTATGAGTCTCACGAGACTATTTCGCTAGAAGACTATTCGTTAGGGTTCGCAGGCTTGGAAGAACTCGCATCGGTATTTTCGCCCGATTGATTCTCTTCTTCACCAGCGGCAGGCTGATTAGCGATATCGTCCTCATTACCAGCCTGACCATCAGGTCCCATGGAAGTGATACGTGGGAAATCTGAAGCACCTTCTTCAGTTGAAAATTCGTACTGGAATTCGTTGCCCCAGGGATCAACAGGTAGTTTCGAACCTTCGATATAGGGGCCAGACCACTTGGTCTTGAGTCGTTCATCTTCTGGAGCTTTGACCAGCAACTGCAAACCTTCTTCTGTGGAAGGATAGGTCTTCATGTCGACTGCATACATCTTGAGTGCGGATACGAGGCTTCCGATCTGCACTTGAGCAGTACGGATGTCGGCTTTCTTTTGAGAGCCCAAAAGGCGAGGGCCAACTAAGGCAATCAAGCCTACGAGAATGATGAGCACGATCATCAATTCGAGCAAGGTAAGACCGCGGCGGGAACGAGAGCGTTTCATGGGAGAGTCTCCTGAGTTTGAGGACGGGATGTTGAGTGGATAATGTCCGACTCACTCCCTATGGTTAGTTCACAGTTGAGTTAAGGTCAAAAACGGGTAACAACACACCTACGATGACAAACATGACCATACCGCCGATGAGCACCAGCATGAGCGGTTCAATCATGCGAACAAGTACTTCCAGTTTTCTTTCAATGCGTTGATCGATGCGGTCAGATATCTTTACCAGAACGTCGTCCAGCGTGTTCGATTCCTCCGCGATACGGATCATCGCCATAATTTGTGGTGGTATTAGACCACTAGCAGCCAAAGGCTTGGAGAGGGTGTCTCCTGAGGTGATATTCTCTGCCGATTTGAGCATTGCTTGTTCCAGCAACTTATTACCGGTCGACTCACTACTGATTCGCAATGACTTTAGCAGAGGAACTCCATTTCGAAGCATTGTTCCCAATATACGGCAAGCTCGGGAGACTGCGGCATCGTGGAAAACATCTCCGAGCAGTGGCAGTTTGAGAACAAGTCGATCAAATGTCATCCGGCCCCAGTCCGTTTTAAGCCAGCGTTTGAATCCAATAAATAATCCTATGACCAGGATAGGAATCAACCAACCGTAGCGCATCAGCAGATGACTTAGGGCAAGAAGTATTACTGTGACAAGCGGTAATCCAGCTCCCGATTGCTCAAGGCGATCAAAGAAAGGTTGAAATTTGGGAACAAGAAAAGCAATCATCAATCCCGTGATAATCGTTCCCACGGTTCCCAAGATCATTGGGTAAGTTAGGGCACCAACAATCTTGGATCGCATTTCATCTTGCTTGCGAAGAAATCCTGCCGTTCGTTGCAGAGCCTCTTCTAAGAATGCCCCTTCCAGTCCGGCTCTCACCATGCTTAGGGTTAGTTCCGAGAAGACGTGC
>JBEGUT010000028.1:0-14674 GCA_041178745.1 Planctomycetota bacterium
GCGCGACATCCGCTGGCGACGTTTCGCTTTGGCTACTGGCGCACCGCATGCGAATTTAAGAAAATCGCTAAGAAGTGGTTGAAACCCCAGGCAAAAATCGAGTCGCCGATCGAGCAAGAGGCGTAAGCATCGCACAAAAGGTTTTTCAAATCGCTATACTGAAGGAGTGGTTCACGGGCCGAGCGACGGTTTAGCCCGGGGCCCTTTTGATGAATTGATTCATGGTTTGAGCGGTTCCGAATAGCGACGGGAATGCGATGCAGAGTTTCGATTTTCAACAACGGACTAGGTTTGTTTACGGACCTGGTTCTCTTCAGCGACTAGGAGAACTAGCTAAGCAGCTGGGTGCTTCGAAAGTGCTGGTTGTAAGCGATCAGGGAGTCGTGGCCGCGGGACATTTTACTAAGGCTGTTGTGGCGCTGGAGGAAGCGGGGCTTGAGGTTTCGTCGTTCCACGACTTTCGTGAGAATCCCAACACGGAACATGTTGACCGCGGTGTGGTTGCAGCGAGGCAGTTTCAGCCCGATCTGCTGGTGGGCTTGGGTGGTGGAAGTTCGATGGATTGTGCGAAGGGAATCAATTTCCTGTACTGCTGTGGCGGTCGCATACAAGATTACTGGGGCATCGGTAAAGCGACTAAAGAATTGCTGCCAATGATCGCAGTTCCCACGACAGCCGGGACCGGCAGTGAGGCTCAGTCATTTGCTTTAATTTCCGATGCACAAACGCATGTAAAGATGGCTTGTGGCGATTGGAAAGCTGCTTGTCGTATTGCGTTACTTGATCCGGAATTGACGTTAACGCAGCCGGAGCGAGTAACGGCGCTGACGGGAATCGATGCGATTACCCATGCGTTGGAAACGTTTGTAACCAAGCGTCGCAATCCGATGTCGATTTGCTTTTCGCGCGAAGCTTGGCGCCGGTTGGCCCGTGGTTTTGGAAAAGTACTGCAGAACCCCGGTGACCTAGAAGCTCGAGGAGAGATGCAGTTGGGTGCGGCTTTTGCCGGTATGGCGATCGAGGCCTCGATGCTTGGCGCAGCCCATGCTTGTGCTAATCCTCTGACGGCACAGTTTGGGGTCACACATGGGCAGGCAGTTGGGTTGATGATGCCGCATGTGATTCGTTTCAATGGGACGCAGTGCGATACACTTTACGGTGAACTGATTCGAGATGTTCAAGGGGATTTAGGAAGTTTGACGCAAGGCGAAGCGACGGAAAGATTGGCTTCGTTGGTCGCGCAGTGGACCGTAAAAGCAGGTTTGCAGACTTCCTTACGCGGATTAAAAATCGAATCCAAGGATATCCCAAATCTCGCTGTGGACGCGACTAAACAGTGGACTGGTAGTTTCAATCCATTGCCTGTATCGCTTCATGATTTCGAGAGGCTTTACGAAAATGCTCTGTAGAGAAAATCGCGATAGAGAATCACGAAGAGTTGTTTTGTTGGATCTCACGAATCGAAGTAACTCGGTGCGATTTTGGATAATTCCTTGCATTGCCTTCTTGATTCAAACTGCAGGCAGTCTTGTCGCTCAAGATACGGCGAAAGATCAATGGCCCGTCTATCGAGGTAGTTCCCTTTCCACAGGAGTATCCCGTTCGCCTTTACCCAAAGAACTCGATGTAGCTTGGAAATTTGCTGAAGCTATCGGACCTATCGAGGCGACGCCAGTGGTGCTCGATGATGTGGTCTATGTCGGGGATGTTGATGGAAACTTTGTAGCGATTGAATTGCAGAGTGGTAAATTAAAATGGCGGGTTAAATTCGAATCGGGGTTCATCTCCTCAGCTGCCGTCGATTCGTTCGCTGTTTATGTCGGGGACTACGACGGAAAATTCCGCGCGTTGAGCAAAGTTGATGGATCCGTTAAATGGGAATTTGAAACCCAAGGGGAAATCGATTCCGGCGCAGCTTTTTACAAAGATCTTGTTCTGACGACTTCGCAGGATGGGACGCTTTATGCGCTCAACACAAAAGATGGCGAGCTGAAATGGAAGTATGAAACGGGAGATCAATTGCGGTGCACACCAGCTGTTGTCGAGAACAGAACGTTCCTGGGTGGCTGTGACGGAAAGTTGCACGTCGTAAATCTAGACAACGGAACCGCCTACGGAGAGCCCTTCGCGCTCGGTAATCCAACAGGTTCCACTCCGGCGATCGTTGGAGAACGAGGTTTTCTCTCGACTTACGGAGGGCAAGTATTAGCGTTTCGCTGGAAAGATTTGACTCAATTGTGGTTGTTCCAAGATCCTAAATTGGCGCAAGAATTTGCGGTCTCGGCGGCCGCGACCGAATCGACCATTGTTGCGGTCGCAAAAAATCGGCGAGTCATAGCGGTCGAGGCGGGCAGTGGAAAGGTCCTCTGGGATCAAACGCTTAAGAAACGCTCCGATGTAGCTCCGGTGATTTCGGATAGCCGTATCTGGATAGCGGCTACAGATTCCAGGCTTTATTGCCTTGATCTCAAAAATGGCGAGGAATTGTGGCGTTACGAGTTCAGCGGACCACTGCGATCGGCCCCAGCGATTGTTTCGGGCAAGTTGATTTTGGGTACCGATAAGGAAGGTGTTGTTTGTTTCGCGGCTAAGCCCTAGCGGTTACAATGAAGCAGTGGTTCATCTGAGAAAGCCCGAGGGAATTGATGTCGACGGAAACAGTTAAAACGGAAGTCGGTAGTTACTTTATTTCAAACTACCCCCCGTTCTCACAGTGGAAACGGGATAAAGTTGGGGAAGCGTTAGAAGCATTCGCGCAACCACCCCGCCCCGACGTCCCTCTGGGGCTCTACTTGCACATCCCTTTCTGTCGCAAACGCTGCAAGTTTTGCTACTTCAAAGTCTTTACGCAGGTAAAGGCTGAAGAGATCGAACGCTACGTGCAAGCACTCTCGAAAGAGATTGAAATCGTTGCCAAGCAACCGGTCATGGGAAACCGTCCATTTCGGTTTGTTTATTTTGGCGGTGGAACACCAAGTTTTCTAAGCAATCGACAATTGACCAGCTTAGTGGAAAGACTTCGTCAGAATATTCGTTGGGACTTAGCTGAAGAAGTCACTTTCGAGTGTGAGCCGGGGACGTTGAGTGAATCAAAGGTGCAGACACTCAAAGAACTAGGTGTGACGCGATTGAGTCTAGGAGTGGAAAATTTTAGCGATCGTATTTTGGAAGAGAACGGTCGAGCTCATTTGTCGAAAGAGGTTTATCGTGCTTGGGAATGGATTCAAGCGGCAGCATTTCCCAATGTGAATGTCGATTTGATTTCCGGTATGGTTGGCGAGACATGGGAGAATTGGCGCGAGAATATTCAGCGCACCATCGATCTGTCCCCGGAGAGCGTAACGATTTATCAGATGGAACTTCCTTTCAACACAGTTTATTCCAAAGATATTCTCGGTAATCAAATCGAGACGCCTGTGGCTGACTGGCCCACGAAACGCGACTGGGTCAAATACGCCTTTGAAACGCTACAGGAAGCAGGATACAGCGTTAGCAGCGCTTACACGTTGATCAAGGATCCGAAGAAAGTCAGCTTCAGCTATCGAGACAACTTGTGGAAGGGTGCTGACCTACTGGCTACTGGTATTGCAAGCTTCGGTCATGTGTCTGGAGTGCACTACCAGAATTTGCCAGAGTGGGAAGATTATTTGCACGCTGTACTGGACGAAGAGCGTTTGCCAATCGGCAGAGCTCTAACCCCGACACCCCATCAGTTGCTTGTCCGAGAAGTTATCTTGCAGCTCAAACGAGGTTATCTCGATCCGAAATATTTTCAGGATAAGTTTGGTGTTGATATTCAGGCTCACTGGGCAGGTGTTTGGCAGGATTACAGCGAACGTGGGTATGTGAAACTTGGGACTGACAAGATTCGCTTGACAACTGAGGGCATGTTGCGCGTTGACGGATTGTTGCCTGCGTTTTTCGAAGCGGAGCACCAAGGGGTAAGGTACACATGAGCGATCCACTCATCTTTATGATGGGGAATTTCGCTGCAGAATTTCCGCAAGATCTCTTGTACGCGAAAAACCACATGTGGGCGAAGCCGCAAGATGATACAGGCTATCGTTTTGGACTGACCGCCTATGCTGTTCGCCTGTTACAAGATGTTTACTTTTTGGATTTGACGATCGAGCCGCAAATGACTGTCAAAGCGAGACAGGAGATCGGTTCCATCGAGAGCAAAAAAGCGGAAAGTAGTCTGTATGCTCCACTGGCTGGGAGCGTCAAAGCGATTAACAAGATTTTGTTGGAAGACCCGTCGGCAATTAATGCGGATAAATATGGCTTAGGTTGGATGATGGAAATGCAAGTTACAACAAGTGATGAATTGCTTTCACCAAGCCAGTATCTGGAGCATCTTAAACAAGCCTGGGAAGTTGCTCAGCGCACGATCAAAGGACAAGTCAATGGCTAAGGCATTACTCACTGTTGTTGTTTCGCAAGGCCAAAGCCGTAACCCTGAAAAAAGGGATTTGGAAAGATTGATTTCCGAGAAGGCGACTGCTCTTGCAGGTGTCAGCACGCTTGTCATTCCTCATTTGTATGACCTGACGTTTGATGGAGAGACCTTTGCGAAGCTGAGAGAAGTAGATGGTGATATGATCGTATTGAGTTGGCTTTACGATCGAGCTACGCATTGGGTATTGGATCGCAATGGTGTTCGCGGTCAATTTGGGGAAGTGTTGTTGAAGCCGGCCGACTACCAGTCCGATGCAGATGATGAAGAAGAAGGTGAGTCCTCCAAGGAAGATGCTAAAGATCGAGTGAGCCAGATCCAGCCACGACCTGAGCGAAACATTTATTGCGTCGATCTTCGCGCATCAGAACAGGCCGAATCGTTTATCAACGAAATCGATCGCCTGCTCAAAATCACTTTACAAAAGGAGGCCGCTTCCCATCCGGAGCTAACCAAGTGGCTTGCAGGCTCACCTTTGGCAGAGCCATTACTGCGATACTTGCAGCCGAATAACGATGTTGGCTTCTCTGGAGTTCAAAATTCAACGACCGTCAGCCAAGAGTCGCCCTTATCCTTCTTCGGAACTGGTGGTTTGACCAGGATTGACGAGCATCCGTCAAGACGCTGGTATCCAGTGATCGACTTCAGTCGCTGTACCAATTGCATGGAGTGCATCGACTTTTGCTTATTCGGGGTATATGGCGTCGATCGCGCTGAAACGATTCTGGTCGAACAACCAGATAACTGCCGAAAGGGATGTCCCGCCTGCAGTCGTGTCTGCCCTGAAAATGCGATTATCTTTCCTCAACACAAAACTCCTGCGATCGCGGGTGCGCCAGTAGAGGTGGGGGGGTTAAAGATCGATCTTTCAAAACTCTTTGGAGCACCGGAGAGCGATGAGGACGCGATAGCAGTTGCTGCTCGGGAACGGGATGAACAATTGATTTTGGCGGGACGAGAGGCTGTTGGAACCGTCATTCGCAAAAAGTCGTCAACACCTGCAGATAAAACAAATCAACCCAAGGACGAACTTGACTCATTGCTTGACCAATTAGATCAGTTGGATCTCTGAAATCGGCGATCGTGGGTAAGTGAAGCGACAGGCTGCAAAACGGCCTGCGACTTATTTTTTCGCAACAGTAGCGGGTTTTACTAACACTTGGACTTTGACTCGTTAGGTATCAGGCTAGCTCTATAGCCGTCTCGCTGTCGAACCGAATCCGGTTCAAGATCTGAGGATCTTCTTTCAATAGTCTTCTTCTATCGATGCCCTTTATCATTTGGCTCCAAATTGAAGTTTCCGAGTCATCCTTGAGTTGCTCGATCAAGAAACATCATGCGCTCAGTTGCTAGCTAATAACGGTCTAAAGGCGATGGTGTTGGTGTGGGTGGATTGGGGTGTTTTTGACGGTCAAATAAAATTTTAGGAATGAGTGAATTCTAAGGGTTGTAGGAGCCGATACTGTTTTTTAAGCGACATTCTGGATTGCTATGTCGCGGACCGAGAGTATCGCAATCCCGCTTTCCGGGCAAGGTTTGCTTCGAAAAGTGCCCCCCACTATCCGAGTAGAAGGTAAGCCGTGAAACGCCCCACGAATTTCCTGGCACAAAGCGTATTCTTACTCTTGCTGAGCATGTTGGCAGGAGAAGTCATGGGTCAAACGCAAAGAACGGTACGAGGAGGCTCCAATGTGACTTGGCAGTCCAATACTCGTCTACCTAGGCCTCAGCGATCGATCTATGCGTCGACCGTTTCTGGGGTGATAGGAGAAGAAGGAAAGGCTGGGGTTCCCACGCCAACTCCAGATCCCGCTGCCAATGCTGGGGAGTCGATCGTCACTGAGGAAGTACCCAATGGCGAGGTGATTCCGGAATCGGGAGTGATATATGAAGATGGTGGAATGGAAGGCGAAACGATCTACCTCGATGATTCCTATTCCGATGGGACCGTAATTGGTCCAGGTGAAGAAGTTTTCGACGAAGGATTTCACGATCATGACTTCTATGGTTCAGAAGTTCATGGTGGCGAAATCTATGATCCTTATGGAGGCGATCCCGCATGCGAGACCTGCCACTCTCATGGAAGATTATGTATCTGTCTTCCAGAGCATGGTTGGTTCCAAGCGGATTATTTGATGTGGTATCAAAATGGTATGGCCGTGCCTCCGTTGGTAACAACCAGCAGTGCGGGTACCGCTCGCGCTAATGCAGGTGTCCTGGGCGTGCCATCAACGTCGATCCTATTGGGTAACGAGGATCTGCTAGGCGAGGAAATGTCAGGCGGTCGCATTCGCTTTGGATGGTGGTTCTCACGCTTGAAGGGTTGGGGAGTCGAAGGCGAGTATGTGGGAGCTGGCTCGATCACCGATACGATTCAGTTTCAATCTACCGGTAGTCCGATTTTGGCTCGCCCCTTTTTCAATATGACGACTGGGCGTGAAGATGCTGAGTTGGTTGCATTCCCCGGAGTGCTAACTGGATCTATTAACACGACCGCGACAAGCCAATTCAATGGTGCGGCGTTTCGGTTGCGACGCCAACTCTGTGGAAGCGAGGGATGTGGGACATCGTGGCTTGATTGTGCCCCAGTTCCCGTTGCGAACAACACCGACATCACTTTCGGATATCGTTTCTATGAGTTGGATGAAACACTGTCGATGAACGAGCAACTGATCTCGCAAGTTGCAGGCGAGCCAGGTTCATTTAACATCACCGACAAGTTCAATACGCTCAATCAATTCAATGGGCCGGAGTTTGGGGTTCAGTGGCGAGGTCGCCGCGGATACTGGTCTTTGGATCTTTTGATGCGAATGGCAATGGGAAATAATCACCAAACAGTCACCATTTCGGGTAATTCTGCAATAACGGATAACGGCAATACAACCACCTATGGGACGGGTGTTTTGGCCCAGCGTACGAACATCGGAGAGTACGACCGAGACCGTTTTGCCGTGGTTCCAGAGTTGGGGGCCACCTTGGGTTATCAGCTGACCAGCTGTTGGAAGCTAAACCTAGGCTACAGCTTTATTTACTGGAGCAGCGTGGTTCGTCCAGGCGACCAAATCGACACCGATTTGAATCCAAATCTTTTCGCCCCAGAACAGACTCCATTTACTGGGCCACTAAGACCGGAGTTTCACTTCGTAGAATCCGATTATTGGATACAAGGATTGAATTTGGGGGCGGAGTACCGCTGGTAGTATAGTCTGGCGAGTTTAGGTAGGCTATGCGGGTTAGCGGAAGGCGACAAGAACCCTGTGGTTGTCGAACAGGGTTTTAGGTCGCCTTAACTCATTGCATTTGAGGATACAACCATGGCTGGTTTCTGGAGACGCCTTCTCTCGCGCTTAAGTAAAGCACCCCGACGCCGAACTCGGCGCCGGTTTTTGAAAGTGGAAATGTTGGAAAATAGACGCTTGATGGCAACGGACCTCGCGTCGATTAGTGGTGTTGCTTTTAATGACCTGACAGGAAATGGTTTGACGGGAGACGATCCACGGCTTCCCTCAGTGACCGTTAGGCTTTATCAGGATACAAACTCCAATAGCACTTTCGATCTCGGCACGGACACCCTGCTGGAGACGACGGTAACCAACGCAACTGGAAATTATCGATTCGACAATTTGCTTGCGGGCACTTACTTCGTACAGCAAACCACACCAACGGGTTTTACGACTTTACCGGGCGGTTCGATTGCCACGGTAACGGTAAGTTCCGTTCAGGCGGAAGGAACTGCAGGTCAGTCGATTGATGACTTTAACACCACGGCACAATCAATATCTGTCGCACAGCCTGGAACTACCACTGCTTCCTCTTCCGTCGTTGCTCCAGAATCCATCGGTGGCGAGCGCGATATGCAAGCGGAGATTACTTCGCCAGCGAGCAGTTTGCAGATCAATGCGAACTCAACGGTAGCTGGCATCTTGGCGTTCGATGCATCGTCAGGTGCCCAAGGTACGCGCTTGATCACCTATGACGGTGTTGACAGTGACGGAGCGACTCTGAATGCAACGGGATTAGGAGGTATTAATCTCCAATCAAGCAACGCGGTCGGCTTTCGTTTCCGAATTGGATCCAATCAATCAGGAACCAACTTAGTTGTGCGTGTGTACTCGAGCGCCGGCAACTTTTCGGTAGCCAACGTAGCCTTGCCCAATAACGGTGGAGTGGCAACAGGAACCGCGATTGTGCGTTTCAGCGACTTCTCGGTGGGAGGTGGTACCGGTGCTGACTTCACCAATGTTGGTGCCATCGAGTTTGGACTTGAATCTGGGACGGCCGTCGACGTTCAGGTAGATACTTTTGAAACTGCAGCCGTCGTGGATCAGACCGCAAATTTTCAGAACTTTGTCGCTTTATCGCTCGGTAACTTGGTCTTCCGTGACAATAACAACAACGGTGTGGCCGATGTCGGCGAGCCAGGTATCGCCAACGTCACCTTGCAGCTCTACAGTGATACAAATTCCAACGGAACCTTTGATTCCGGAACAGATACGTTACAAGCCACCACAACGACTGACTCATCCGGTATTTATCAGTTTACATCGCTCATAAGCGGCGACTATATCGTTGTCATCCCGATCAGCAACTTCAATGCAGGAGGAGCCCTACAGAATTTGTCGACCAGCACCGGGAATGATCCTTCGCCGGATCCTGATAACAACATCAACGGTGATGACAATGGTAGCGCATTGCTTCTCACGGGGGTTGTATCTCAAGCGATCACGCTTGCGGCCGGAACAGAACCAATTAACGATGGTGACACCGATGCGAACACCAACTTTACGCTCGACTTCGGCTTCGTTCCTAACGTCGATGTTTCGGTCGTAAAAGCTGATTCGCCCGACCCAGTTATCGCAGGCAATCAAATCACTTATACATTGACGGTAGCTAATGCTGGACCATCAGTGGCGGACAACGTTGTTCTTACGGACGTTCTTCCTGCCGGTGTAACATTCGTTTCGGTTACCACATCGCAGGGTTCAGCATCAAACGCGTCTGGTACGGTTACCGCGAATATCGGCTCGATCAATGCCGGGGGAACGGCTACAGTCACTCTTATTGTTTCTGTGCTATCAGGCACTGCAGCGGGCACTTCGATCAGCAACACCGCCACGGTGACATCAAGCTATATCGATACCAATTCAGCCAACAACACTTCGACCGTAGCGACCACGGTAAACCGATCGGTTGATCTAGCGATCACAAAGACCGATACGCCTGACCCGGTGCTTGTCACCGGGCAAATCTCTTACACTTTGACGGTGACCAACAACGGTCCATCCGATGCTACTGGCGTGACGATCAATGATGTGCTTCCGGCGACATTGGGTGTGTTTTCGGTGACCCCAAGCGTAGGAACAGTCAGTACAGTAGGCAATAACGTTACTGTCAATGTAGGCAACTTGGCAGCGGCAGCGACAGCAACGGTAACGATTGTTGCGTCAATCTCAGACATCACCATCACCACTGTTTCCAATACGGCAACGGTGAGCTCAACGGAGACCGATAGTAACGCGGCAAACAACACGTCAACTACCTCGACAACCGTTAATCCTGCGATCGATTTAGTCGTTACTAAAACGGACAGCGTTGACCCTGTTGTGGCTGGCAACGCTCTCAGTTACACCGTGACAGTCACCAATAATGGTCCGTCGACAGCGACCAATGTGGTGTTGACCGATGCACTGCCAGCGAATCTTACTTTTGTCAGTGCAACGTCAAGTCAAGGTACCGTGAACTTCGCTTCCGGAACCTTGACGGGAACACTTGGTACACTGGCCTCCGGCGCATCGGCGACCGTGACAATCAACACTACGGTTTCATCGTCGGCGACGGGTACAATTACCAATACAGCTTCGGTGACTGCAACTCAAACCGATACCGATGGGAGCAACAACTCGGCTACGCAGACTACAACGCTTAATAGCCAAGTCGATTTGGCAGTCACCAAGACCGACGGTTTGACCAATGTGATTTCCGGTAACAATTTAACCTATACGATTACCGTTACCAACAACGGACCTTCGGTGGCGACTGGGGTTACTTTGACCGATACGCTTCCTGTGACATTGACACCTGTTAGCAACACGGTTTCGCAGGGCACTGCGTCGTTTGGCGGCCAAACGTATACAGCCAACATCGGCACCTTAAATCCGGGCCAAACTGTTACGGCGACGATCGTAGCAACGGTGGTTGGAACCGCTAGCGGTGTGATATCTAACACGGCGACTGCGACTTCGGCGCAGACGGATTCCAACAACGCAAACAATTCAGCGACTGATACGACCACGGCGCAGCGTCAGACCGATTTGAGAATCGCGAAGTCGGATTCACCGGATCCTGTGATTGCTGGCAATCAGCTCACCTACACGATCATCGTCAATAATGATGGCCCTTCGACGGCAAGTGGGGTGACTGTGACGGATGTTCTTCCCGCTGGTGTGACCTTTGTAAGTGCTAGTACGACGGCAGGGACCGTGGCGAACGCTTCCGGTACCGTGACTGGAACTATTGGTACCCTGGCAAGTGGAGGTAGCGCCACAATCACGATCATCGCATCCGTCGATCCAGCAACGCGTGGAACGATTACGAACACAGCCACCGTGACTGGAGCTGAAACCGATCCTAACAACGCGAATAACTCAGCGACAACAACCACAATTGCCAATGGCAGTGTTGATGTATCGATCGTCAAAACAGACAGCGCCGATCCGTCGATCGTAGGTAACACGTTGACCTATACGTTGACGATTCAGAACAATGGTCCTTCCACGGCTACAAACGTGGTGGTAACGGACATATTGCCCGCGGGTTTAACGTTCAGTTCTGCGACGACAAGTCAGGGAACAGTCAGCAACAGTTCGGGAACTGTGACAGCCAACCTTGGAAACTTGGTTCCTACGGCAACAGCTACGGTGACGATCGTAACCAATCCATCGTCATCGATTACCCAGCAGACGATTACCAATACCGCTACGGTAGCAAGTGCAGAGACAGATACCAACGCGGCGAACAATACATCGACGCAATCTACGGTTGTGTATGCATTGGCCTCGCTCAGCGGATTCTCTTACATCGATGCGAATCGTAATGGTGTGAAGGATGCAGGGGAATTGCCGATCGCTGGCGTGATTATCGCGCTTTCAGGTACCAATTTCCTGGGATCATCCGTGACAGCCCAAACGACGACCAATTCGTCGGGGCAGTACAACTTTACAGATTTGGCCCCCGGAACTTACACCTTGCAGCAGACCCAACCAAGTGGTTTCCAGGATGGAACATCCTCGGTAGGAACTCCTGCTACGGGCGTACCCACCAATAACCAAATCGCGTCGATCAATCTCACTGGCGGAGTCAATGCAGCGAACTTCAACTTCGGTGACGTTCGCCAACTGAGCAAGCGAAGATTTTTGGCCTCGACAACCGACTAAGAATCGGTGGTTGGAATTGATTTTTTGAAAAAGAGTCAACAAGCCGCCCTTCAGGGCGGCTTGTTGTGTTAGTTAGATCCATGATGACTTGCAGTTTCGCCTGCCACAACGTCCTAATTTCATGGCAGCGATCAAATCGGCACTTGCGATTTGTGAAATGACGGCTTTACGTTCCAAGCTATCGTCCTAATGAGTAGATATTTCTCAAACGCTCTCCATATCATGCCATGTTATGTTAATCTGTTATTGGATTAACTCGTCTTCGCCAGTGGCTGATAGGATTAATGCAGTTCGGGAATTTGTCTGTTGTGAATGGGTAAGTAATGAGTGATGCAATTCAGCAGCGTGATGAATTACGCCGATTATCGCGGACGCTGTTGGCCGAGCTGCAACTTGCCAAGCTCAAGCGTCTTCTGAGTCACGCTCAAGAACACAGCACTTTCTATCAGGCTAGGTGGAAAGGGCTTGAGGGAGAAATTAATTGGGATTTCTTTCGATCTCTTCCTTTCATATCAAAAGAAGATCTAGTTGTTGGTTTGGATGCTGCGCACTCCAATCATGCTCCGTCGATAAGCGTTTTAGAAAAGCAACACGGCGACAAGAAGTGTAATTCTAAGGAAGGCTGGTTGCTGGCGGCCAATCACACTTGGCCAACTGAGTTTTATTCGCGAGTGCATCGAACCAGTGGTACTCGAGGGAAACCGTTGGTTGTGCTGGACACTCAGGAGGATTGGCACTGGTGGATGGAAGTTTGGCAGTACGTGCTTGATACCTTGGATATTGTACCAGGAGATCGCGTCTTCCTAGCCTTTTCGTTTGGTCCGTTTGTTGGATTTTGGAGCGCCTTTGAAGCATGTCAGAAACGTGGTGCGCTGGTGATACCGGGTGGCGGAATGAGTTCCTTGGCTCGCTTGGAGTGGATACGAGATAGTGGTGCTACGGTTGTTGGCTGTACACCCTCTTATGCGTTGCATTTAGCGGAGATTGCCGAGCAAAATCATCTCGATCTTGCATCGTGTAATGTTCGAAAAATGTTGGTTGCAGGTGAACCTGGTGGAAGTATTTCTGCGACCAAAGCACGAATAGAATCAGCTTGGGGAGCTACGGTGGTGGATCATGCTGGCGCGACCGAGATTGGTCCGTGGGGATTCGCGACCGAAGATGGAAGCGGCTTGCATGTCACAGAGACGGAATTTATCGCGGAGTTTCTACCGAGACCTGATTTCGGCGACGATGTTTCGGAATTGGTTCTTACCAATCTTGGTCGGTTCGGCTGTCCCGTTATTCGCTATCGTACCGGGGATCTTGTTCGACCAAGTTGGCCGACGCAAGGAGATCAGTCAGATGCATCTAACAGCCTGGATGCTTGTCAGTTCGTTAGACTGAAAGGAGGAATCATTGGTCGAGCCGATGATATGTTGATCGTACGAGGGGTGAATATATTTCCTGGAAGCATTGAAGCAGTACTCCATTCTTTTCCGGAAATTGATGAGTATCGAGTGACGCTATTTCAGCAGGGTAATCTTGATCAGATCAAAGTCGAAATCGAAGGCGATTCCATCGATGCCAATCGGATTGCGAACGCTCTGCAAGTGGGTATTGGACTGCGAATGGATGTTGTGATCGTTGGTCGTGGTGAGTTGCCGCGGTTTGAAGGTAAGGGACGCCGCTTTTGTGATCAGCGGCAGCAAGGTTAGAGTCTGAGTCGAGGTGATTGTGTTAACCAGTGAAAATATCAAAGTTATACGTGCTCAGTTTCCTTCTCTAATGCGGGAGCAAGATGGTTTACCGGTCATCTACTTTGATGGACCAGCCGGATCTCAGGTTCCGAAGCGAGTCGCTGATCGTATCTCGCATTGTTTAGTTCATCACAGTGCTAATCGATCAGGAAAATTTTCGACTAGTCGCGAAGTCGACCAGATCATGGAAGCGGCTCATGGAGCAGCAGCCGATTTTTTTGGAGCAAGCGATGCAAGGGAAGTTGTGTTCGGAGCGAACATGACCACGCTAACAATGCATTTCTCGCGAACTCTCGCGCGGACCTGGAACGAAGGTGACGAAGTCGTTGTAACTCGATTAGATCACGATGCAAATGTCACACCCTGGGTGCTCGCTGCCCAGGACCGTGGAGTAGTCGTCCGTTACATCGATATCCACCCACAGGACTGTACGTTGGATGTCGAGGACTTTCAGCGTCAAGTTAATGAGCGAACCAAGTTGATTGCTTTCACCTGCGCATCCAATAGCGTAGGAAGTCTTACTCCGATTCGAAAGCTGGTGGACTTGGCCCATCAACGTGGAGCGATGGTATATCTTGATGCAACGCATTTTGCACCTCATGCTCGAATGAAGGTCAACGAATGGGATGCCGATTTCGTTGCTTGCTCGGCCTATAAATTTTACGGCCCTCATATCGGTATGGTGTGGGCCAAGAGGCTTTGGCTAGAGCAAATCGCACCTTATAAGCTGCGTCCATCGCCTAACACCGTACCCGCTTCATGGATGACGGGGACGCAGAATCATGCCTGTATCGCCGGTGTGACAGAGGCAATTGATTATCTTGCGGATTTGGGTAGATCGCTTAGCGGTCAAATGGATGCAAGTCGATCCGTGGCACTGGATCACGCCTTCAAGCACATCGAACAGTACGAACAATCTTTGATTTGGAAACTTATCGGAGGATTGCGTCAGTATTCACAGATCCAAATTGCGGGTATCGTCGATCCTGTGAGAGGTCACGATCGCGTCCCAACGATCGCCTTCACTGTAAATGGAGCGACCTCAG
>JBEGUT010000029.1:0-14495 GCA_041178745.1 Planctomycetota bacterium
ATAATCTCAGGAGCATACATCGGATCGCAACTACTTCTCAAAGTAAGCGTTCGATTGGTCATTACTACGAAAGCGGAACATCGTCATTATGAGTATCGGTACATTTGACTGGGCTACCACAAAAGGTACAGGCACATTCCTTTGTCCTACTTGCTGCGAACCACAATTATACAAACGCAAAGTAAGTCGTACTTTCCTCACTTTTTACCTTATTCCCTGCTTACCGATCACCTCCCTGAGCGAATATCTCCAGTGCGGTAAATGTCGGGGGGCCTACGGATTAGAACTTCTCTACCTGCCTCCAGCAATTAATTCCGCGACGATCGGATTATCAAACTTCAGCTCAGATTTAGTCAAAGCGATGGCCTCCATCATCATGGTCGATCGGCATGTGGATGATGCCGAAGTCATGGCCGCTCAATTTGCGTACTCAAAACTACTTGGCTTTCCAATGGATACTGCCTTGCTTCAAAACTACTGCAATTCGGTCAGTACAACGCGACAAACACCCGAACAATTTCTGAAAGACAACAAAGTCCGCTGGAGTCCCTTTGAACGAAAAATGATTATTCAAGCGATGTTTTGGACTGCCAGTGCCACCGGCTCGCTCTCCCAGTCACGACTCTATTCCCTAGCCTCGCTTGCTCAGGTACTCGACTATAAAGAATCGGAATTCCGTCAAGCTGTTAATGAAACCCTTCAGTGGAAACAACCCTATTGAACCCCGCATATCAACTTGCACTTCTCCTATCTTGAAAGATGAATGCCGCGATTGTGCAAAAACCAATACACCACTCAGTCATTACGACTCGTCGCCGTCAACGTTCCACAACTTTCGCAAATGCCTTCACCGTTTCGTGTTTGCATGCGAAAGTGCTAGGTCGTCTAATTCCAAAACGAATCTTGCCCTTATCTGTATCTCGATCGTTCTTTTACACCTGCCAAAAGTTACTTTCCTTGGGACTTTGATAAACCACTTCCATCTCAGGGGTCTCTACCAAAGTTTGTTTATTGAATAGCGAGTCGACCCCACCTATCACCATGCCTGAAGTAAGCAAAGTTCTTTCGACAGGATAAGGCGACTTACCTTCTAGCACCAAAGTCTCGATGTGCCGCACCAACGGATTAAAGAAGTCAGCTGTGGTCGCACTTTGCGATGGCATCGGAAGATACATCTGACAAGAAATGATCTCGCCGTTATCAGCTCGCATTCCTGCATAGTTAAAGTCCTGGATACTTGTCATGTAAGCGGCAGTCCGGAAACCATCGCGATGCTCAATGAAATAGCCCAAAGTATCGGGCATGGCCTTCTTGGCCCACTCATAGGTAACTGCATCTGTAGGATAACCATCCACCACTGGCAAATTGTGGCTACGCGTCAATCCTGCAACGAATAGCTGCCGAGTTGTTTCACGATCAGGACGTTCGAGCAGCTCCCATAGTTTCTCACCACGCAGCGCTAGAACCGACTTAATCCCCACTTCACCCCCAAGTCGACGCTCCGACATACATTGCGCAGTCTCCAATGCATGGAAATCGTAACTATCGACCCCACCGTATGCGACACATGCGCTCTCTTTGAGCGGAGTTCCCCAAGGCATGTCAATCGCTGGTAAACGCCATGTAACGGGAAGAGATGATCCAGCGAGAAATGCAAAGCCGAGTCGCTTTGAATCATCAACCATCTCTTTGCTGCGAGCCCAAGTTGTTGAAAGGTGCTTATCGTTAAACACCGGAACACTGCGGCCGCTGCTCTCAAATACCTTGACTGACTCCTTAAAAAATTCGTAGCGCGGGTAAAGCGTCTGCCCTTTCTCGTTGACTTCGTACTTACCATGCTCGGCGATAATCACCACACCATCGACCGTTAGATTGGATGTCCCCTCGGTCAATGCTTCAGCGATCGTGGGATAAGCTTTCAACTTATGTTTAGCAATACGACTCTTCGCCAAATCGCCTTCAGGAAACTGATCGATATAAACGCTTGCGACATCAAACCGTGGTGGCGTCCATTTACCACCCCAAGCATAACCTTGCGTATGACGATCCAAGAAATGTTGCGCATGAGAATGAGTGCGCACTTCAGTTCCCAAAAAAGCAATTCTCTTACGCTTGTTTTCTGAAGCTAGACCTGTTCTCGCCGCCACAATCGCGCCACCAGACAGGACCATAAATGCTCGTCGATTCAACATCGCCATTCTCCTTCAACTCAATCACCGCTAAAGCTATTTTCGCTAGACTGCAGCCACCATTCACCACAAGCAAGAACGTCTTCGCGTTGACGCTTAGCCTTCCCAAGACTTCCCATCCCACCGAATCATTCTTTCAACCAACCCAACCGCGGCTTCCGCAAAACCGCTCAGCAATATCTCACCCTTAGCTGCTGAAGCAAATTGAGGAGACCCGATATGCCCAACCGCAGATCGATCTTTGGTAATCCAACCTCGTGATGCAGGCTGAAACGAATTGCCAAACTCGACCGTCTTCGTCGCTTTGTAATCGCCTACCAAGGATGGATCTATCGCCAACATCATGCTCGTCTCCCACTCACAAGCATGTCCCATCTCTCGCTGCTGAATCGAAGGATCCTTAAGCCATGGTTCAAACCCTAAGGTCCAGTAGGTCGACAATAGCAATAACAAATCGTTACGATTTCGATACTTTTGTCGCAGCTCAAACACAGCTTGCTTGCCTGGCACATCGTTACCGCCATGACCATTAAGCAAAAGTATCCGACGAAAGCCTGCAGAAACCATGTTTTCGACAAGCGAATGCAAACAGTCCAAATAAGTTCGCGGAGCGGCTGAAATCGTTGCTCCGAAATCGAGATGATGATCCGAGTTGCCTAGCCACAGCGTTGGCCCTATTAGCGCGCGATCGCCTAGAATCTTTTCCATCCGAGCGATGATTTCCATCGTCAAAATGGTATCGGTACCGCAAGGCATGTGCTCTCCATGCTGCTCCACCGCCGCAATCGGGAGAATTACCGGGATATCCCGTGACAACGCTTGCTGCTGAGGCCAAGTCATTCGAATAAACTGCATCGATCTTCCTATCTTTCTAATTCACTTCTTCAGGTTGAAATCCAACACCAGAACCGATTACTTATTAGGCCAAGTAACGACACCTGATTCAACCGTGCGTAGGCGATAAAGCACTCCTCCACCGGTGACGTATAAGTCTTTCAGATCCTCACCACCGAAAGCACAATTGGTGACTTCATCGGTTGGAATGTTGCGATATGCAAGTAACTTTCCATCCATGTCAAAAACATAAATCCCTCCTTTGAAAGAATTGTCTGGTTCAAAAGGAGGAACCGCTCGATTGCTACCCGCTGCAACATAGAGACGACCCGATCGATCTTGCTTCAATCCATCCGGCCCACGACCTTTTCCCCAATCGTATAAAACTTTCCCAGTTCCATTTTTGACCATGCCATCTGGGTCGAGTTCGAATCGCCACAACTTCCGCGCACCACCATCGATATTGTTTGCGTTATCAGCCACAAACAAATACTTATCGTCCGGCGAAATCAAAACACCGTTGGCCCTTTCCACTTCTCTACCAAGGATTCGGGTCACCTTTAAATCCAAATCGATGCGATAAACACCCTCAATCGTTCTTCCCTGTTCATCAAGCTGCTCCATACCGTCTCGACCACCGTAGCGCGGATCCGAGAAATAAATTCTTCCTCGACTATCTAGGCATAGGTCATTGGGCTGGTTGTACTTCTTGCCATTGAATCGATCCGTCAGCACTTCCAACTTGCCATCTCGCGACATTCGCGTGACCCGCAATTGGCCAGGCTCGCAAGCTATCAGCCTTCCTTGGCGATCAAATAACAAGCCATTAGTTCCCGCAACTGCTCGATAGATCACCGACTCACCGTCAGCAGAACGACGACAAATCCCACCTTTTCCACTAGTCAAAAGACCAATCTCCGGATCCCAGGCTGGCCCCTCTCCACCTTCCCCTTTCGACGACAAAACTTCAAGCGACCGACTGTCATCAAAGATCTGCGCTTTAGCAACACTCGAAATCGTCAAAACAACTGTGACCAGACACACCACAAAAGACGACGAAGCATTCATGTTTATCATAGCCATAGTTCGACTCTGCAGTAGCAAGGCTAGAGGCCGCGAAGGGAATAAACGAATGAGGTAGTTTCAGTATGGGGCAACGACTGACTCGCTACCGGCGGGGTTTCGCCCCATAATAACGGAATTCATTCCTTGAAACACCATTTTTATTAGAAAATGACCGCCTCTGAGCCACAAATCGCAATGGCTCTATGCCTTCGCACGATGCTAAACTGTCTCAAAGTCGGCCCTAAATGCTCATTGGTACTGCCGACAGCTATGCATCCGCTTACATCAATTAATTTTCATTCCCTTTATACAAGGCATTATCCACAATGTCCGACTCCTTCAAACCATGGACAAGACGCACATTCATCGGTGCTTCCGCAACGGTTGCTGCTGGGCTGTACGTACCTCGATCATTTGCCGAAGAACTCACGCTGACCGTCAAGCAAACCGAAGGACCATTCTACCCAGACAAGCTACCACTCGACACCGATAACGATCTGTTGATCATTAACAACACCATCACATCGGCCGTTGGACAAGTGACGCATCTAACGGGCCGCGTGCTTGATAGAAACGGAAACCCGATGCGCAACGTGTTGGTTGAAATTTGGCAGTGCGACAGTAAGGGTATTTATATCCACTCGGCTGATGCCAAACGCGGTGGCCAAGACACCAACTTCCAGGGCTACGGGAAATTCCTTACAGACTCAACAGGCCGTTACTATTTCCGAACGATTAAACCGGTTGCCTATGGCTCACGAACCCCACACATCCATTTCAAAATCCGTAAAGGCAATGAAGAGCTTTTAACAACCCAGATGTACGTTGCACATGAACCGATGAATGAGAAGGACGGCATCTATCGCAGCCTTGGAAGCAACGAAGCGAAAAAGACACTCACCGTTGCTTTCATGCCAATGGCTGAATCGAAAATCAACGAATTAACCGCCAATTTCGATATCGTGCTAGGCGTGACCGCAGCGAGTTAATCCGCAACAATTAGTCAAGCGTTTGCATTATGTTCCCAAAGCCTATCTTCGCAGCCTCGAAGATAGGCTTTTTTAGAATCGCTCACGCCTTAAATCCAAAGTGTGAGGGAAATCGGGATTCGGAATGGGCAAACGACAAATCATATCGCCTGGCGAGTGCCCGAATTTCGAAAACCTTGCCGCTCTTCGCGATTCCGCTTCCATGGCATTGATCGGAAAAGTCGCATAGTTTCTTCCCCCGGGATGCGCCACATAGTAAGTACAACCACCTATCGAACGCGCCGATCGACGATCCACCAAATCCAATACAAGGGGCGTATGCACTGGAATATTTGGATGCAAACAACTTGGAGGCTGCCAAGCCCGATATCGTACCCCACCAACATATTGCCCAGGGCGATCCGTAGCATGCAACGGTATTTCGATTCCGTTGCAAGTAAGCTGGTAACGATGCGGCTCATAACCTTCCACAAGAACTTGCATTCGCTCAACGGACGAATCGACGTAACGTACGGTTCCCGAAGCGTTACCTTCTTCACCCAAGACATACCACGGCTCGATGGCTTGCCTTAGCTCAATACGGACTCCGCCATGAACCACCTCTCCCATGCGCGGCATGCGAAACTCAAAGTGCGGTAAAAACCAATTCGTATCCCACTCCCATCCAGCCCGTTGCAACTCGCCTACAACCCTTTCGAAGTCTCGCCAAATGAAATATGGCAACATGAATCGATCATGCAACTCTGCTTTCCATCGCGCCAACGGCTCTTGATATGGCTTTCGCCAAAAATGAGCCACTAAGCTACGCACCAATAATTGCATTGCCAAACTCATTTGAGCATGAGGTGGCATTTCGAACGCCCGTAACTCCACTAACCCTAAACGTCCACTAGAACTATCTGGCGAAAATAACTTATCGATACAAATCTCAGAGCGATGAGTATTACCGCTGACATCAATCAGTAAATTGCGCAGTAAGCGATCTACCAACCATGGCGGACAATCGCTACCAGGAGGTGGAATCTGATCGAGAGCGGTCTGCAATTCATACACAGCATCCATCCGTCCTTCGTCCGCGCGAGGCGCCTGACTGGTTGGGCCGATAAAACGATTGCTAAACAAGTATGAAAGCGATGGATGATTCATCCAGAAAGCAATAATACTTCTCAGTAAATCAGGGCGACGCAGAAAAGGACTATCGATCGGTCTGGCACCACCCAGCACAATATGATTTCCTCCACCAGTACCCGTGTGTCGACCATCCAAATCAAATTTTTCGGTACCGAGGCGAGTTAAGCGTGCTTCCTCATACAATCCTTCTGTAATATCGACCATCTCTCGCCAATTCTTCGCCGGCTGCACATTCACCTCTATCACGCCAGGATCTGGTGTCACCAGAATCTTTTGGACGCGATAGTCATTCGGTGGCAAATAACCTTCGATCACTACCGGATACTGCAACTCCCTCGCCGTCTCTTCGATAACGTACAGTAACTCGACATAGTCATCGAGACGTTCGACAGGTGGCATGAAGATATATAGTTTGCCGTCTCGCGGTTCGATACAAAACGCCGTCCGTACAACATCGGCAACTTCTTCGCGTCGCTTCTCAAGAATCTCTTCATCATGCTCCTGGTAATCCTCAGCAATACTCTTTGCATCTGCCTCTTGGTTGCTCTTCGCTTTCCCAATCGTCTGCATTACAGCATCGCGCATCGGCAATGGTTGCTTTGGTGACCAGGGATCATCAGGTGCCCATAGCGATGGCACGCCCGCAGGCAAAACAGGTAGCGAGTCCAATGGCAAACGTAATCCAACGGGAGAATCGCCAGGCAGCAACATCAACTTCTCTGAACGCACCGGCCAATGACCACTCTTCCAAATCCATCCACCCTGTTGCCATTGTCGAGCCAGTGGCAGCACAATTCCCACGGGCGATCCGATCCCCCGATTAAAGACTCGCGCGATTCGACTTCGCTCCTCAGGATCTTCGATCTTCGGATCCCTAGGATCGACATTGAATGGCAGACGCTGCTCTTTCCACAAGTAATAGTACATATCCTCGTAAGCAGGCATCATCCATGTTGGATCCACTTTTAACTTGTCCGCTAGAGCCTTCGTAAATTTCTTGGCGTGATGATACGTGAAGCCATAATTGCGACTCTCGTCTGCAATCAGTGAATCATCGTTCCAAAGTGAATGCCCATCGGTTCGCCACATGCATGCCAATGCCCAGCGTGGTAACGATTCACCGGGATACCACTTCCCTTGACCATAATGCAACAAACCGCCAGGTCCAAACCGTCGCCTTAATCGCTTTATCAACTCCGCCGATAGCTTCCGTTTCTGCGGACCAACAGCAGCTGAGTTCCACTCTGCACCTTCCATATCATCGATCGATACGAAAGTAGGCTCACCACCCATCGTCAACCGAACATCATCCTCGTCGAGCCTGCGATCAACCTTTAACCCTAATTGATCGATCTGCTCCCACTGCGCTGTCGTATAAGGCTTCGTCGTTCGTGGATCCTCATGAATCCTCATCACTTTCATCGAGAACTCGAATTGACATTCCGCCTTCTCAACTAAACCTGTGATCGGCGCTGCGCTCTGTGGATCCGGCGTGCAAGCTACCGGCAAATGTCCTTCACCACATAACAAACCGCTGGTTGGATCTAATCCAACCCAACCAGCTCCAGGCAAATACACTTCGGTCCATGCATGCAGATCAGTAAAATCCTGTTCAGGTCCACTCAGACCATCTAAACTCTTTTGATCCGCAGTCAACTGAATCAAATACCCAGACGCGAATCGCGCAGCTAACCCAAGGTGCCTTGCAATCGTCACCAACAACCAAGCCGAATCTCGACAGGATCCCGTTCGCTTCTCTAATGTCTCCTCCGGTGACTGAACCCCAGGCTCCATCCGGATCGTATAAGCAATATCGCTCTGCAATCTTCGATTGAGCCACACCAATAAATCAATCGATTTCATCTTCTCGCGAGGAACTTCTGCTAGCCACATCGCCAATTTGGGGCTCGGCTTCTCAACAGCCAAAAAAGGAGCCAATTCCTTCAGCAACCATGGCTCATACGCGAACGGGCAATTCTCTGCATACTCTTCAAGAAAGAAATCGAAAGGATTGATGACTGTCATATCAGCCACCAGATCGACGACCACGGAAAACTTTCGAGTCGGTTTCGGGAATACCAATCTTGCAATAAAGTTCCCTTGCGGATCCTGCTGCCAATTACAAAAGTGATCGCTCGGTTCAACCTTCATCGAATAACTCAGAACGGGCGTTCGACAATGAGGAGCAGGTCTCAAGCGAACAATCTGAGGTGAAAGAGTTACTGGTCGATCGTAGTTGTAAACCGTCTCGTGATGAAGCGCAACGCGTATTGCCATGATTTCCCGTTTTCAAAAACAAATCCTAGTCAAACACGTTCGAACTTGCCCGCCAGACAAACCCAAACACTCTTGGAGCCTTATGCCTCTTCTTTTTATCACTTGCCAATCGCGATGGAAAGAAGAACCTACTCGGCATTAAACGATTCAAGGCTAATAGAAAGTCGACATCAAACCCACGAAGCCTACAGCCACACATTCGATTGACCATTCAAAGCAACTCACCGAAAAACAAAAGCCCGGCTGTTTTAAAGCCGGGCTTTTGTTTTTCACTCGATTCGTCAATCAGCAACAAGGTGCTGGTAACGATCTAACTACTTTGCCGAACGCAAAGCAGCCTGTGCGGCAGCCAAGCGTGCGATCGGAACGCGGAATGGAGAGCAGCTGACGTAATTCAATCCGATCTGGTGGCAGAACACCACCGAAGATGGATCACCACCATGCTCACCGCAAATGCCAATCTTCAAGTCTTCTCGAGTCGACCGGCCCTTATCAACGCCAATCTTCATCAGCTGGCCAACACCCGTGGTATCAATCGAAGCAAAGGGGTTCGCCTTAAGGATTTCCAACTCTTGGTATCGCGGAATGAAAGATCCCGAGTCGTCACGGCTCATACCTAAAGCGGTCTGAGTCAAGTCGTTGGTTCCGAAGGAGAAGAACTCTGCTGTTTGAGCGATTTCATCAGCGGTCAAAGCACCACGAGGTACTTCGATCATGGTGCCCACGCTGTAAGCAAACTTCTTACCGGTTTCCTTCATCACTTCCTTCGCAACGCGATGGATGATTTCCACTTGCAGGTCGAGTTCCTTCTTAAATCCAACCAGAGGAACCATGATCTCAGGCTTAACCTTAACGCCATCTTTCAGCACAGCTGCTGCTGCCTGGAAGATCGCTCTAGCCTGCATTTCGGAAATTTCTGGACGAACAATACCTAGGCGGCAACCGCGGAAACCAAGCATCGGATTGAACTCATGCAGCTCTTGCACCAGTCGCTGTACTTCCTTGACGGAGATACCCAACTGCTGAGCAACTTCCTTTTGACCCTTCTCATTGTCGTGCTGCGGCAAGAACTCATGCAAAGGTGGATCGAGCAAGCGAATGCAAGCTGGCAATCCATTGAGGGCTCGGAAGATCCCTTCAAAATCCTTCTGCTGGTAAGGAAGCAGTTGATTCAAAGCAGCCTTTCGAGCTTCTTCGTTGTCAGCCAAAATCATCTTGCGAACAGCGATGATTCGATCACCTTCAAAGAACATGTGCTCGGTTCGGCACAAACCAATTCCTTCAGCACCAAACGCGACCGCATTTTCAACCTGGTCAGGTTGGTCAGCGTTGGTACGAATTCCCATGGTTCGGTACTTATCAGCCAACTTCATGATATGCGAGTAGTACTGATAAACCTTGCTGTCAGCTGGCTTCAAGGTTTTGGTCACCAAAACCTGTTTTAGCTCGCTGTCCGTCGTGTCGATCAAGCCTGCAAACACTTCACCCGTTGAACCGTTGATGCTGATCGCATCACCTTCTTTGAGCGTCACGCCTTTGCACTTGAGCGTCTTCTTGTGATAGTCGATTTCGACATCACCAGCACCAGCGACGCAAACTTTACCCATCTGACGAGCCACCAACGCAGCGTGGCTAGAAACACCACCGCGTGCGGTCAAAATGCCGTCTGCAGCGATCATACCTCGAAGGTCTTCAGGGCTCGTTTCGATACGAGCAAGAATGACATTCTTCTTCATCGCTGCATATTCTTCGGCCTTGCCTGCAGTGAACACAACGTGCCCCGAAGCAGCACCTGGACCAGCTGCCAAACCAACGGCCATCAACTTGCCATCTTTCTTAGCTTTTTCATAAGCCTTGGTATCAAAGATCGGCTGCAGCAATTGATTCAGAGCTTCTGGATCACCCGACTTGATCGCGTGCTCTGGCGACATCAGCTTTTCTTTGACCATGTCATGGGCGATCTTGACATAAGCCAATGCAGTTCGCTTACCGTTGCGAGTTTGCAGCATGTACAGCTTCTTCTTTTCAATCGTGAATTCGAAGTCCTGTACATCGCCGAAGTTCTTTTCCAAAGTCTTGCGTACTTCGACCAATTCCTTGTACGCCGCACCGATGATCTTGTCCTTGGCCATATCACCGATCTTCAATGGCGTGCGAACACCCGCTACTACGTCTTCACCCTGTGCATTGACAAGATACTCGCCATAGAAAACGTTTTCACCAGTCGCTGGGTCACGAGTAAAGGCAACACCCGTTGCACAATCATCACCCATGTTGCCGAACACCATGCTTTGCACGTTAACGGCAGTTCCCCACTCGTCAGGAATACGGTACTTCTGGCGATACAAAATCGCTCGCTCGTTCATCCATGAACCAAACACAGCGGAGATAGCACCTTCCAACTGCTTCATTGGTTCGTTCGGGAACGTTTTGCCAGTGCGATCCTTGATCAGCTTTTTGTAACGAACAACTAATTCTTGCAGGTGCTCTTCGGACAACTCGGTGTCTTCTTTAACGCCTACCTCTTCCTTTAGCGCGTGCATTACTTCTTCAAACGGCTCATGCTCGTTCTCATGACGCTTCTGCACTCCCATCACGACGTCGCCGTACATCTGCAAGAAACGGCGGTACGAGTCCCAAGCGAAACGACCATTTGCGGTCGCCTTCTTCAGACCCTCAGTTGTCTCGTCATTCAAACCAAGGTTCAAAATCGTGTCCATCATACCGGGCATCGAATCGCGAGCACCCGAACGAACCGACACCAAAAGTGGATTCTTTGGATCACCGAACTTCTTGCCGGTTTCCTTCTCCATCCAAGCAACAGCTTTTTTCAGTTCAGCTTCCAAACCTTCAGGATGCTTCTTGCCGTTCTTGTAATAATGAACGCAAACTTCCGTCGTGATCGTAAAACCAGGAGGAACTGGCAAACCAATCTTGGTCATGGCTGCAAGGTTAGCACCTTTACCCCCCAGCAACGCCTTCATGTCTCCGGCGCCATCTGTTTTCGACTTGCCGAAGTAGTAAATCAACTTGTTGGACTTGGCCATAACCGTTCTCATCAACCTCCGAAAAAGGAAAATTAGGAGCCCTAAAACTCCCCGTTATTTATTGATTTCGCGAGCAAATTTCGTTGTGGAGTGTAATAATCCACCCCTCATCCGTCAATCGGGCGACCCTTGACAACCCAGGGCTCCAATCATTTTGGAATCCAGCCATTGCAGAACACGGCAAGTCTGGAACCATTCCCTATTGGAAACGACATCCAAGTCCACCCCAACTCACTTTCAATTTTTCCCAGGAAATACGATGCCTTTGCACAGCCCCGGAATACTGATGGTCGGCCACGGAACCCGACAAGTCGCCGGACAACGGCAATTTCTGGATCTTGCCAAAGCCACAGCCACCTACCTTCCCGGTATTCCCCTGGAAGCGTGCTTCCTCGAACTTGCCGAACCCACGATTGAGCAGGCGCTTCATCAACTGGCTACACGCTGTCAGTCGGCCATCATACTGCCGCTTCTACTATTTTCTGCCGGCCATGCCAAGCAGGATATTCCTGACGAAGTTCAAAACATCGCTCACCAACTCAAGTTTCCAATCCTTGGCCAAGTCCCCGCCTTAGAACACCACCCCGCCGTGATTCAACTCTCTGCCAATCGCTTTCAAGAAGCGGTGGCCTCAGCGGCAACTCCCCCTACTCCCGCCGACACTTTCCTTCTCATGCTGGGACGCGGTAGCAGCGACCGTGAGGCGGTCCGCGCGATGCGATTTTTTACCTACTACAGAAGACTACTCCGTCAAGCCAACTCCGCAACAACTGGATTCTTCGCGGTAGCAAAACCCTCAGTTAAGCAAGCGTTTGAGTTCGCCCACCAGAAACGATCTCAAACAAGTATTGTCGTCCAGCCACACCTTTTGTTCGATGGTCAACTATGGCGCGAAGCAGAAGCTTTGACGCTAGAATATCAAACCTTGAATCCCTCGCGAAACTGGTACATCGCTCAACCCCTCGGAGCTGATGACGCCCTAGCGAAAGTTCTTGCACAAATGGCTATTGAATTAATTCAGAAGCAATGACCGCTCATCGAACTCACAACATTCGTGTTATCAAACTAGGGGGAAGTCTACTCCTCTTCCCTGAGCTTCCCTCTGCCCTGCCCGCTTGGCTCTCGCGACAAACTCCTGCGATCAACATCCTTATTGTCGGTGGTGGAGAATGTGTCGAAGCAATGCGCGAACTCGATGCCCTTTGGAAACTTGACCCAACGTCGATGCACTGGCGATGTGTCGAATTACTCGACGCGACTTGGCAAATCGCCAGAGAACTCTGGCCCGACTGGCCCAGCTTCGGGCCCGAGATCACTCGCGATCAAGCGGCTTGCCATCACCTGCTCGATTTCATCAAAAGCTCATCATGCCACAGCGATCCTCACACTCCCCTTTTAGTTCGTGTTCGATCTGTCTACGGCAACTCTTGCCAACAACTCCCCTTTGACTGGCGAACCACCACCGACTCGATTGCGGCTTATCTTGCCCATTCGCTGAATGCCAACGAATTGGTTCTCCTTAAGTCGACGCCACACGCCTTTGACTGCAGCGCCGAGCACGCTGCCCAAGTCGGCTGGGTCGACCAAGCTTTCCCAGCTTACGCCCCCAAAAATTATCCGACCCGAGTGGTACACCTAACCTCCAACGACTTTCCCGAAAGCACGCTTTTACCTTGACGAGAATCCAAAATGGCGTTTTCCCCAGGAAAACGGGCTATTCCAAACCCCTCCAAAACGAAATGCCCCGTTGCGAGCCAGCTTCATTCATTCGGATTTCAATCTAGCCATGAAAGCATTTCTTCTGTAACCTCTCGCCCAACTAGGACCGTTGGCTAATTGGCCAAGTGACAAATGCCGAAAGTGCCTCATCGCGCTGCCCATACATTCCAAGGTGCGTACAAAAGACGGTCCTAGAAAAGGCCTTATAAAATTTTAGTTGCTTTACGGAGAAAGCGAATCATGAGATCGATTGCGATTATCAACCAAAAAGGTGGCGTCGGAAAAACGACAACCGCTGTGAATTTGGCCGCGGCAATCGCAGCAACAGGACAAAAGGTCTGCGTTCTCGATCTTGATCCACAAGCTCATGCGTCCCTGCATCTGGGAATTACCGTTCCTGCTCCCCAAAAATCAATTTACGACGTACTTTGCGGAGATGCCTACCTAGGCGATGTACGACGAGTCGCTGACGAAAATCTGTGGGTCGTTCCTGCCAACATCGACCTAGCCGCTGCCGAAATGGAACTTGCCGGCGAAGTCGGACGCGAAGTAATTCTGCGAGATAAACTGGAAGTTGACGATCAGAAATTTGATTATCTGATTCTCGATTGCCCACCCTCCCTCGGTGTATTAACACTCAACGCGCTCACCGCAGTTCAAGAAGTCTTCCTGCCTCTCCAACCACACTTCCTCGCCCTGCATGGATTGAGCAAGTTGCTGCGTACCATCGATATAGTATCCAAGCGACTCAATCCAACATTGCACCTCTCGGGCGTTGTTCTCTGCATGTACGAATCAGCGACTCGGTTGGCTGCTGAAGTGAGCCGCGATGTGGAAGAGTTTCTGTTTCAAGAAGCGTCGGGGGCCAAAGCTTGGTCGACTGCGCAATTTTTTCAAACCAGAATTCGGCGCAACATTCGCCTAGCTGAAGCTCCAAGCTTCGGTCAATCTATTTTTCAATATGCACCGACCTCTAATGGGGCTGATGACTATCGTGCATTAGCACTTGAGGTCATGCAACAAACTCAGGGCGAGCTTAAAAAGAACCCTGTGAACGAAGTCCCAGTTTGATCTTCGCATACGACTTATTGAATCTTGTCATCGCATGAGCCCGTGACTCTGGCGCTAGGCCAAGCACTCAACCAACGCGGTATGCAATGATTTGGTAGAAGCGATAGCGAGATGGGGATTCCATAAATCGAACGCATGCCCTTCAACACCCGTCAGCACCGCACCCGCTTCAG
>JBEGUT010000030.1:0-14460 GCA_041178745.1 Planctomycetota bacterium
TCAGCAATCTGGCGTTACCATCCAACGACGAAACAATACGAGATCTTTGCTGAAGGGGGTGGAAATGCATTTTGTGTCGCCTTCGATGCCGATGGTAATCTCTTCTCCGGACACAACGGAAATGACACGCGAGGATTTCATTACTGGCAGGGAGCCTATTACCGTAAAGACGAATTTAAGCATGGTGTTGTGAGCAATCCTTACGCGTATGGTAATCTTGGTTACATGCCGCATCCACCCACGCCACGTTTCTCTCACGCGCTTCTTCGCTATGGAGACACGGCTTTACCGTCGCGATTCCATAACCAGTTAGTCGCCGTTGATCCTCTGAAGGGAACGGTCGTTCTATCGGATATGAAACCGCAGGGTGGGACCTTTGCCACCAACGATCTTGAAAACACGTTATCCACCAAAGACTTTGCTTTTCGTCCCATCGATATCCAAGTCGGCCCAGACGGTAGCCTTTACGTTGCCGATTTCTGCGAAGAATATATCGCTCATGGTCAGCATTACCTCGGAATGCTAAATCCCGAAACAGGCCGTATCTACCGAATCAAACCCACTACTACAGTCTCCACTAACGCTCTTCTTACTAATCAACAGATAGCAACATTGCCGATCTCCAAGTTAGTGGAGTTGTTAAGCCATCCGGCAATGAGCCAACGCGAGTTAGCTAGGCGACGAATTCTAGGTTACCAAAAGGATGCAGCAGAATACCCGAACATTATCCGCGTGCTCAAGGACAACCTTCGTCATTCCGATGGACATGAGGCCCTTGAGTCACTATGGATCTTACAGCAACAGGATCAACTAACGAGCGACGATTGGCAAATTGCATTGCATCATAAGCAACCTTATGTGCGACTGTGGACGATTCGCTTGCTGGGAGATTGGCCTGACAAAGGTCGCGAGTTCGATTCAGAAATCATCAAGCTCTCAATGTCTGAACAAGATCCTGTGGTACTTTGCCAATTGGCATGTACGGCTAAACGACTTCCGGCGGGCTCCGGCATAGCAATCGCCGAGCAACTTGCAAAAAAGAAATCCATGGCATCCGAGATCAACTTCCCATTACTTCTCTGGTGGGCCGTTGAACCTCACATGGTAACCGGCCGACAGCATGTGATGCGTTGGCTAGAAACACCTGAAGTATGGGACTCGCCGTTTCTCACAGAGCAAGTGGGCGAAAGAATTGTCCGGCGACTGGTCAGTTCTCCTAATCGAGCCGACGCTGCCGATGCCGCAAAACTATTAAGTGCGGCCTACACCTTCTCACCGATGAGTACTCGTGGGCCACTGCGAGGTTTTGACCAAGCTATCACCAATCGTCAATCACTCGACCTGCCAGACGAACTTGTCAAGATTGTCTTAAAATCCGGAGGGGGATCGCTTAACTTGCGATTACGCCTCCATGATCCCGAAGCATTGAAGGAAGCATTTGCAAAAATTCAAAATCCCGAAACTGCCAATGGCGAAAAGAAGGTATTGATTCAGACGCTGGGACTCATTCGCGAAACGTCTGCAGAAGATCTTCTCTTTTCGTTTCTAGGTAGCAAACAGCCAGCAGATCTACAAATTGAGAGCCTGTATGCGATCGAATTGATTTCCGCCCCCGAAAAGTGGATGGGTCTCATAGCACAATATCCAAGCTATCCTATCGAAGTTCAAAACGCCTTAGTTCGAGTTTTTGCTCGCCACCGAAGCAGCGCGACTAAACTTCTAGCGTCGATAGAATCGACACAGATTCCTGGTGAGCTACTTTCAGATGAAATTCGGGACGTGATCGCGGCACATGGAGATAGTGGGTTACGCAAACAGTTAGACCAACTTGCACCGACGAAGGCAGAGATGACGGACGAGGTCGTACGACAGGAACTCGCCCGCTGGTCTCAATCATTGAATTCAAGTGGTGGAAACCCGTACGAGGGTAAAGTACTCTTTGCGGAGCATTGTGGGAAATGCCACAAACTATTCAACGAAGGGGGAGAAGTAGGGCCAGATTTAACACGCTACAATCGCGATGATCGCACAACCCTGCTACTTAGCATTCTGCGACCAAGCCAAGAGATTCGCGAAGGATTTCAAACGTTTCAGGTTTTGACGACTGATGGAAGAGTAGTAACTGGTTTCATCGTTGATCAAAATGAGGAAGTGGTGACCATCCGCGAATCCGCTGGCCAGAGCGTTACCATCTCAAAAGACGAAATCGATGAGATGAAGGCTACTCCTCGAAGTGTTATGCCAGATGGACTATTGGATAAACTAACCGAGGAACAAACGCGGCATCTATTCGCCTATCTTCAATCGGGACAACCGTTGGGTCGGTAATCGCTAATCTAGAACTGAATCGAAAGCTAAAGAATAGCAGTTTTAGGGCTTTGCCCCTTTAACAAAGAGGGCCAGCTTTTTCGTGTTATTGATAAAGTCCTGGCTCGAAAGATACTTTTCACCTCTCTTCAGTTTTGTACCGGACAATTTTTCTGTTTCAACGACCTTAACCCAGCGTCCCTGTGAATCCATTGCTTCAAGAATTCGGGCGACCTCTTTTTCTGACACTTTGGACTTTCCACTTGCTATTGATTTACCATCTCGAACCTGTTGGTAGTGCTTCTCAATTTGATCAAGCTTTGATTTTACCTTCCAACCATAATGCGTGGGAACATCGCTATCATCGTAGGTAAGTTCATAATTGCGGTTCATAAAGAGAGGCTTGTTGCTTTGCAATTCATAGAAGCGAGCAAACTGCTCGTCACCGATCAGGCATTTCTCGCGGAAGAACTGCATCGCCTGTGGAATAGGCGTTAGATAACGTTGGTCTTTGGTACTCGCAGCGATTTGAATCAGTGCTTCCATCACATCTTGCGACTCCGAACTGGCGATCGCTGGTGGTTCAAACTTACGTGCCCACATCGGTTGCATTTGGGCGTTATATTGCTGACACCAAGCGGGCTGAGGAGTGGGCATTTGCGCCAGAAGAAGAAAGTCGCCATGCTTCTTCATAGCATTTAAAAAACTTTCATCTCGATAAACTCGATAAGCTTCGGCTAGTACAGCAACGACATCGCCTGCTAGGCCGTCATTAAGAGTGTAGTGATCCCAATAATTTTTAATCCTACCTTCGGTTTTCCAATCGAAATCGGGATAACTGGCTTTCAACACAGGAAGATTTTCCGCTTTTTGATTCCAAACTTGCGGAAAGCCTCCATTTGGAAACTGGGCCGCCAACAATGATTCCAGACCAAAACTTACTGCTTCGTGAATCGTTTGGTTTTTCTGCTCAAGCACTTCATCAATTTGAATCAAGAAGAGCAGGGCAGATTGTGACTTATTGTCGTCGAGCGAGGAGTTATTCCACTTACCACCTTTTCGGTTTCGATAAGCACCCATTCGGTTGCTCTTGGGATCCGTGAAATAGATCACTTGATCCCAACCTCCGGACTTTAGTTGACCATTGACCAAGGCGTCGGCGGCATCGGTCGCCCATTCGAGAAACTCCTTCTCGTTTGTGGCTTTATAGGCATCCAACAAGGCGATGCCCACAGCAGGAGTTCCCGGAGGTTGCACCATCACAGCCTGATCCAATTGCATATTCTCACCCCAGCGACTCGACAAGTCGGCGGAGCACAGGTAGGGATAACCACCCTCCACTGCAACATTGTCGTGAAAATAAGCTGCTGCTTTCTTCATCGCTGCCGTAGCTTGTCCCACGAGTACATGCCCTTCTTTTCGTGGCTCATCGCCATAGATGGCCGAAATGCAAAAGAGCACCGGTATCCACCAAGAGAGTATGGATCGTAATGAAGAGTAATTTCCGCTTCTAAGATGAGTTGGCCAATATTGGTTGAGCATCGCATTCATTTTCGAATAAGTTGTTATTCGGAGTCTCGTTGAGAGATCCGAAAAGTGCAATCAACAAAAAGTAGTTTCTTGAGTTGAGTACTTCAGGATCTGGGAATTGCTACCCTTGACGATGCAATTCTTGCTTTCTCTGGTGTTCTAGGCCAAGCCATGATCGGTATTGGAATGGCTGATCTACCCGTAAAACGAACCAAAATCACATTATGATTTTGAGCCTTTGCCGCTTTCGACTTCTTCACCAATTTCTTTTTTTACATGTGAAGTAAAATGCGTGGAAGTATTGCGCTGTCTAGTAGAGACATAGATTACTAAGCTAACAATCACCATCGGCACCCCGATGAGAAAGAATGCGATCAGCAATAAAATTAGGATTTCCATTAGACCCATGGCAACCACTGTTATTCTTTTTTATGTGTTTTCGATGGACGTGGACTGTCAAGTTGCCTTTCACTCGGCAAGTGCATGTGACCATCGTCCACTTAGAACGAAGCTTTGCAATTATGACAAGCGTGCGTAATCAGACTGTTATACAACTTTTATCTGGCAGAGAAAAGAAAGTTTACAGATGCAAGAAGAACTTCACTTTTTAGCAACGAAAACTAAAGGGTAGGCAAGAAGAGCGTTTTATAACCCGGATGGTTACTTGTTCCGCTAAGAATGGGATTCTACTCTTCCTAAAACAGAGCGATTGGTTCCCTTACAGGCCGCGATTTAGAAGAAACCCTGCACCCCAAAAACTAATCAACATAAAAATCCAGACGACATCCAGAAAATGCCAATACCAAGTGCAGCAGACTACGCCCCAGTAGTTCTCATGGTCGTACCTTAACATCCAGGCCTTTACCGACACCCACAGCATTGACGCGACCCCTCCGAGTACATGCAATGCGTGAACCAAGGAGAGAAAGAAGGTCAGGCCGTAAAGCGTCCTACCCGGTTGATCGATGCGATAGTGAGCTAGCAATAACCAGCTTAAACCGAAACCTTGGGTTATCAAAAACGCGACTGCCAGAATCAACGCCAACGAAATGCAGCGCTGAAAATTGAGCTGCTGTTCGCTTCGAACCGCTTTGACTGCCAAATGGAGTACGGTTGAAATAGCGACCAATATCAGTGAACTAGCAATGAATCCTCGCGGAAGACGTAATGCCGCCGCTTCAACGTTGTTGCGATCTGCGCGAAGGGCAACATAGACAACGAAAAGGATCATGCAGGAAACAAAAAAGACTCCTAGCATGCCAAGAAACAGCCATGCTCCTTGCCTAAGGCGGGCTTCTTGCGGTAATACCTGATTGGATGATCTTATCATGGCCGATTCTTGCGGGTTGATTGCACTGGAAATCGATGTTCGCTGAGCCCTGTGAAGCGGAAGCAGGATGGGTATGTCGGTAACTGGCTGACTCAGTTCTTGGTATTTGTCGAATTGGAGCCGATTCCGGACAACAATCGTAGCCCAAATGTCACCGGAAATAACGTGATCGATCGTTAACCATCCCTAACCATGATAAACCGTAAGCAATGACAATAGTTAATCGCTATGAATATCGCGAACACTTTAAATCTGTCTATGGCCACCGCGGATTAAACGATGGGACGGTTGCAAAACCAATGTGGGCGAGATGAAAACCGTTTCAAGTTGTCGATAACTAGATATCAGCCTAACACGACAACACCCCACCAAAATGACTACAATCACGCATCCGCAATAAGGTGGCGATTGGCTTAAGCCTGATTGCACTTGCAATTGAGCAGAACTCCGTCAAAGGGCTCCCGCTCATGGTATTGAGAAATTTGTGGTTCGATTAACAAGCATGATGGGAATTAAACCAAAACAACAAAGACGCTTGCCATCTTCAGCCGCATGGAGGCGGAAGGGACCAGCGTCTTGGTAGTACGTGTCAGCTACTAAAGATTGACTTCAGGGAAGAAATCGCTGTACCAGTTGCCGGAACCGGGCGTTATCCGAAAGATCCCCTCCAGCGGATGAAAAATGCGAGGTCAGTGTGAACTCGATCGCCTCCCTCGGTGTTATCCCGAATCCTATCTGCTTCGCAGTAGCAAGTAGCATTCGAGTGCTGATGGGAAATTCATACTCACCTTTTTGGTACTGTGAACGCTGCTGAGTCGCGATTCGAGTCAATGTGCCCGCAATTTTGCTATCGATCCGGTAGCGTGCAACCAGCAACTCTGTTTCGGCGAACTGAGGAGGGAAACGAATCTGCAGTACCTGGGAGAAACGATCTTGCAACGCTCGATCGAACCGTCTGGTTCCAGCGTACTCGACACCAATATTCGCGGTTCCGAGGAAAACAACGCCATCGGCAACTTTACAAACCCGCCCCTTAAGATCTTCATCCAAGGGCAAAACTCTTTGTCCATCGAGTAGAGGCAGGAAGATGTTGTAGGTATCTGGGTCGCAGCGATTGAGCTCATCGAGCAGAATAACGGCGTTGGGTTGCTGAATCGCATTTACAAAACGCGACTCAACAAAGTACGTGCCTTTGTTTGGATCAAAATGCGTTGCACCGATCAAAGAGCTTCGTGGCTCACTCATCGAACCGCAAGAAAAGATATAAAGAGGTCGATTCATTAACTCAGCCGCCTTGATCACCAGTTCGGTCTTCCCAGTACCAGCTGGCCCAATAAGCAGCGAATTCGATCCCATGTCAATGGTCAAACAGAGTTGTCGCCAAACCGCTAGCTCTACCCAGTAATCAGAGGGTGGCGAGGGAATACGAGCAAATGGTACACGCCGAATCTGACCGACGATTACAGAGAGAATTTCAGATTTAGCTTTAGCTTCAAGCTTAGCAATCATTTTATTCAGCTTTAGCTCTACCGCTTTCGAGTCAGCAATACGGCTTTCAACGCAACTCACTTTGGATCGCGTTCTCGATTTCTTGGAGATGGACTCCGCCGTTGTTGACCAAGCAACTTCAGGAGTTGCCGGGCTTGCTCCGGCAACAGGAGTTGCTTCTGGTGCAGCGGAAGATGGGGTGGACGCGGCTCCCGCGGCAGACGCACCTTCGGCAGAAGTTTCTTTTGGGAATATCTCACCCTCAGGGCCTGATAACGAGAACGAGGAAGAACTCTTTTTAATTCGCGCCGAAAACGGGGTACCATTCTCGATGCCGTTAACTTCATTGTTGCATATTCGACATTTCTTCGCCGTGCTCACTATCAGGCTACGGCAGGATTTGCAACGTATGAATGATAACTCGATCTCTTCCTTGCCACTCATCTGCAGAACCTCGCTCGACGCAGTAAAGAATTGGTGTTGTTGAATCCGCTTGGTGGCGGAGAAAAATGTGTCGGCCGCATGCAGGCTCTCTCTGGAAACATCTGCAAGCGTTTAAAGATCAGCCCAACGGAATTAGGCTCCCCAATAGAAGTTCGCTGATTATCACACATGCTTATCGCACGCGCGACAACTATAAGCTGTTTCGCCAATCGTATTGCAGCGTTTACAACCCTGTTGGCGATGAACATTGGTTATAAAAATCAACGACACCAAGGTTGTAACCGCAATATTTTTTCAGGTTCGTTTCAGGCGTTGATGGACGCTACCACTCTTCTTTGTGCGTTCCTTCTTGATGTGAATTTGAAGGTCAAAGTAGGCAATCAACCCTTCCGGGCTATCCAGTAAACTATTGACACGACAGTCGAACAATTCGTTCACACTGATTCGCCGATCGATACAATGGCCCAAGAACGTCATCCAGGACTCGCCTCTCCCTGCATGCTCTTGTTCGTAGCTGTTCCACCATCGACGCACGGTTTCAGGGGCTTTTCCCCACCGAAAGCTACTAAAATCTTTTGGATTTTTCGCAGTCGTCTTGCTTGCTTCATCCTGCTCTTTCGTAGCCGGTTTCTCGGTTGATGATGCTATGACAGGACGTTTTTCAGCAGTTGGAGTCGCATTCGGAGGCTGAGTGACGATACCACGCAGGCAATCCTCACGGAAACGATTATCGCTACGCATGAAGTATCGAGCTCCAACTTCAATGCAGCCTGCTGTATCTCCATGCACGAACTTCCGATTGACGACAACTTTGGTCACACCAGTTTCTGCCCACTTGGGGAGATTGAACTTTACGAAACTCAGCGTTTCATTCAGGACTCGCTGAAGCGCCCGCGCACCGGTTTTGAGTGTTAGCGCCTTGTCGACAAGCGCTTCCAGTCCGTCGTTCGCAATCTGCAAATGGATACCATGAACTTTGGCAAGTTTGCAAATCGTATCCAGAGGCGATCCCTCACACTTACCACCGATGATGGCCAGCATCTCCTCTCGAGTGAGTTCCTGGAGAATTGCTACCGAGTTAAATCGCCCCATAAATTCAGGGATCATTCCAAACTTACAAAAGTCTTCGGTCGTGGCTTGCGTGAGCAAATTATCTTGAATAAACTCCGCGCAAGACTCCTCGGAAAGCAAGCCCATGGTTTTGAACCCAAGCGATCGCTTCTTGCTCCGTGTCGATTCATCCAAACGGTTCTTAACGATATCTGTTAAACCGGCAAAGGCACCGGTAACAATGAACAGAATTTTGCCCGAATCCACCGGTTCGTGCTTGCTTCCCTCGATCCCCTCACAGATACGACCATCGAGCATGGTCAGCATTGCGTTTTGCACGCCGCGACCGCTAACATCTCGAATCATTTCATCACAGACTCGCAGTTTATCGATTTCATCGATATAGATGATTCCCATCTCGGCACGCTTCACATCTTTCTTAGTTCGATCAAGAAGCGATTGCACCAAGGAATCAACCGAGTTCCCTTTGTAGCCCATTTCCACGAGGGACGTAGCGCTGGCCATAACGATGGGAACTTCCAATAGTTCCGAGAGACGTCGAACCATCAGAGTTTTTCCAACTCCAGTGGGCCCCACCAACATGATATGATGGCGTCCCAAATCCTGGCCGAATACTGATCGATAATGTTTACCCATGAAATGGTAATACGCCGATGAGGCAAGTAGTTCTTTAGCGGCGGTTTGCCCCACAACGAATTTGTCCAGATGCTTCACGATCTCGACGGGGGTAGGAAGAACCTTAGTAGTCATCGCGACCAACTCCCTTTTGTTTATCCACAGCCCATCCATTAATGAAGCAATCCGCAACTAGAAGATTCGCAGCGACACGTAACCTTCGAGTGTTTCAGTGAAAGGTGGCTTACCTTGGAACCACCAACTGTCCGCGATGCTGTGGATAACTAATAAAAGAGTTTCTCGCGGAAGGATTGCTGGATTGTACGATTGGGAAATCGGTGGACAAGATTTGGCGAAAAATCCTGTGAGATCCTTAACAACTTCAAACTCCTCTGGAGTTCTCTTCATGGCCTCACGATCAAACAAGTGCGTAGCGATGAATCTATTTTCGCTCACCCTGATTCGCGGCGCTCGTAAAGCGAACACTAAATCCTAAGTGTCAACGCGACAACCGAGTGATGACCAAGCATTTTTATTTCACTGGCTTAGAAAACCATTGAATTCAACAAGAAAAAAATTTCGTTTACTTTTTTTCTTTCCGTTTTGGACATTCAGATTTGACAACAGCAAAGAAACTCGGAAGCGATCTACTGTCGTCTTTTCGATAACCCAACCAACTCGCAAAAATCAAATTCAAAATCACTATTAACTCAGTAATAAAAAGTCTATTTTACTTATTGCGGTTTTCCAATGCTTCGTTCGTCCATAATATGGAAGCGTCGGGAGTGCTGGGACTCTATCACTCAAAACTTTCTTCTCACCACCACTGTTGTCAACGGACTACGACAACCATCCAGGTGGTTCCACCAAGAATTGCCAAGCCACTGATCCAGGAAGACTCGAATGTTAGCTCAACTACCCTATGACCAAGTCTATACGTCACTACGCCTGTTTTGTTCGTTGCATGATAATCGCAGTCAACTTTCCAAACGCAATGTTCGCATCATCGCCGTTGATGGCAAACTTTACTTGTCCTATGCCGCCAAGAATACCGCCCTACGAATCACCGTTAACCGTGGCAAGATAGAGCACACGGGTAGCTTCGACGCTCCACTGAGAGCATTGAAGCGGACTCTTGAATTCTGGCCCGAACGTTTGGTGACGACGTTGCGCGATGAGGACAAAGACCAAATGTTTTTGGTCGAAGAAGCTGGCGACCGCTTGAAAATCCCCACTGTTAAACCATCCGATGAATTGTCATTGTCCTTGGAGCGGCTGGGGAGCCCTGAGAAAATTTCGCTCGATAGGGGGGAGCCTGTAGCTGAAATAACTGTCGCCGAATTCCTTGAAGTCATTGCAGAGTGCCATGCCCATAAGACATTCAATCCCCAACTGACAAAACACGTTGGCATAGCGATTCAAAAAAATCGATTGATCGGTTTCTATGAGTACCCGAGCGCACGCATCGAGTTTTGTGCACGGACACAGCTTCTTGGCAGGACTCGCCCACGTTATTGGAGGAAGCCGGCGGATATTGAATTTCGCGCTACGTACCGACTAGGCGATCTTTCCAAAATATGTCGCCTGATCAAGAAAGCCAAACTACCGACGACTTTCAAGCTGAGTATCTGGCAGACTAAAACCGGTACACTAGAACTTTACATCCCAAACTTTTTGCGTGCGTCGATTCGGGGAGAGAGTCTCAGTGAGACCTCTGAGTACCTCCAACGTAATAGGGCGGTTCCATTTGACGAATATCGTATCGCCAAGCAAGCTGACTTTGAGGAACTTGGAACCGTCTATCAAGCGACAGTCTACCCAAGCATGACCAATCAACGTGCTCGCCTTCGGCATCTCTGGGTCGCAAACGCAAGATTCTCAGATAGGGGAATGAGCTTTGATCAATTCTCATCTCGCTTCCCCGCTACGGGAAAACTTTATTCGCCGCATAAGTTGGCGGATTGCAGCGATCGAAAAATCAAGGTTACGATTAATGTCTTGGCGTTGTACGCCAAGTTACTACGACCAACGGATTCAACCTCCGCCACCCAACAAGAAATCCGCTTTTATGCTCATCGCGGGGAAAATCCCCAAGTCGAAATCCAATTTGGAAATCGCCGTATGCTGATTAGGGGACAGATAGCGCGCGACGGCGATGCGAGTGAAGTATCCGATGTGTTTTAGTCTACTACACGTTAAAGGGAAACCTGAATTACCCGTTGTCCTGAATTGACTTTGAATCGGAATACACAGATCGTCCCGTTAAAACGGCTAAATCTCCCCTCGGCGACAAATCGATGTCATCAAGCCGGGGGGAATTTAATTTCTAGACCTTTAGCTAAACGTATCTCCGAGACCAGGAACTGACTGGCAAGTTGCCCCCCAAAGAGGCATAATCAGGGCTCCGTCGAATCGTGTATCGATGGGGCAACCTTGCTAGAGGATTCATTTTGAAGGTGCGCATCGACATGCACTGTGATCTATCGCTTGCCAAGCGACTCCGATGGTGGATCGTTCTTATCACTGTGGTATGTATCTCTTCGTCCCCAATGCTAGCCGAAGAATATGCTTGCCAGTTCACACCGAGCGCCCCGACGATTGACGGGAGTGGCCAGGAGGAGGTTTGGCAAAAGGCTTCGGTCATCAATAATTTCCGGATGGCGTGGCTTGGCGAAAATGGAAAAACGCCTTCTAGTACAACCGAAGCTCGGCTGCTGTGGGATCGCGACTACGTTTATATTTGGGCCCGCCTTAAAGATGCCGACCTATTTGCCAACATCGTCCAACGCGATGGGAAAACCTGGGAGAACGACGCGTTCGAAATTTTCCTCAAGCCTTCGGTGAATCATGAAGGATACTACGAATTTCATGTGACTCCTGCCAACACGCAACTCGATCTCTACTTCCCACGCCGTAGCGATGGGGCTTACGAACAGTACAAGACCTCTCACAAATTCGATTTCGACAGTGCTGTTACAATCGATGGCACGCTCCAAGATCGCAACGATCAAGATCGTATCTGGGAACTCGAAGCGAGGATCGCCTGGAAAAGCTTCTCGCCGACGGGGGGGCGTCCGGAACCAGGTGAAGTCTGGACATACGCCTTGTGCCGATACGATTACACTCTCGGTAAAGATCAACCTGAATTATCCAGCACGGCGGATCTTAAGCAGTTTAGTTTCCATCGCTATGAAGATTACTCACCGATTCGTTTTGTCGGCCCCAAACTTGATGCGAACTCGCAGTCATCGAAATCAGTAACACGTAAGCCGATGGTTACATCCAAAGTTCTGGGGTCACCAGAACCACCGTTTCCATTCACGACACAGCGTATCTTTAAAGAATTATCTTTACCGATGCCTATCGCCATTCGTAAAGATCCGGCAGGTGAATGGATTTGGTTAGCAGGACAAGATCAGGCTTACGGCCCAGCGGGGCTCTATCGTTTTCGAAATGACCCAGCTACCTCAGACCTGGAAGTTGTTTTAAAAGGTGATGACAATACGGTCTACTATGACATCTGTTTTCATCCAGACTTCTCGAAGAATCATTTCGTTTTCATTGGCTCCAACGGATCGTATGGTGGCCCGAAGCGGTCGAGGATTACGCGTTACACCGTCAACTCCACCGACGCAGGCACTGTTGAACTTGATTCACCCAAAGTGATTATCGAATGGGATTCCGATGGTCATAATGGTGCGGCGTTAACCTTCGGTTTAGATGGTTATCTCTACGTCACGTCGGGCGATGGAACATCCGACTCAGATACGAATTTGCGAGGCCAAGATCTTTCTCACTTGACTGCTAAAGTATTGCGCATCGACGTAAACTCAAGCGATGGCTCGCTCGCTTACCGCATTCCAGAAGACAATCCGTTCGTTAATCGCGAGAGAGCTCGAGCGGAAACATGGGCTTATGGCTTGCGCAATCCTTGGCGTATCACGACAGATTCAGAAACCGGACGAATTTGGGTCACTCAAAATGGACAAGACCTCTGGGAGCAGGTTTATCTACTAGAGAAAGGGGCCAATTATGGTTGGAGTGTGATGGAAGGAGCTCATCCGTTTTACATCAATCGCGAAAAAGGACCGGATGATTTCACACTACCAGTGGCCGACCACCATCACAGCGAAGCTCGTTCGCTAACCGGTGGAATTGTTTACCAAGGAGATGCCGCATCACTTTCGTCACTCAAAGGAGCTTACCTCTATGGTGATTACTCGACAGGAAAGGTGTGGGCGTTATGGCATGATGGAAAACAACTCATTAGGCATTCGGAGATTGCAGATACTCCCCATGCGATCACAGGCTTTGAAAGTGGTTCGTCTGGGTCGATCTGGATTCTCGATCATCTCGGTAAAGCGATTTACGAATTAATCCCAAGCAAGACAGCGAGTACCGAGTCGACCTTTCCCAGGAAGTTGAGCGACACTGGCTTGTTTGCCGATGTATCGAGTCACAAGATGGCCGATGGCGTGATTCCTTACTCGGTCAACTCACCGCTGTGGAGTGACGGCGCCTACAAAGCTCGCTGGTTCGCCATTCCCGATCGTGCCGCTGCAGAGCTAGCTAGCGAGGATCGGAGAATTGAGTTTCAAAACGAAAATGGTTGGACCTTTCCCAACGATACTGTCTTGATCAAAAGCTTTGCTTTGGAAACGAAAATAGGCGACACTGCTTCCCGTCGCTGGATCGAAACTCGACTGATGGTTCGACAACAGAATGAATGGGTCGGGTACTCATATCGCTGGAACCAGGAGGGAACTGATGCGGAACTCGTCGACAAAAATGGAACCGATATTGAATATGTCTTGGAAGACGCATCTGCGAGTGCAGGGAAACGGATTCAAAAATGGCACTACCCCAGCCGCGCCGAATGTATGGTGTGCCATAGCCGAGCAGCCAACTACACACTCGGACTACAAACGTCGCAAATGAATCGTGTTCATTCCTACGATGGTTGGAACGAAAATCAACTCTATGCTCTCGAACGAATGGGGCTGTTTAAAGTGAACCAGCAGCAATTCGCTCCACCTCTACCTGAAACTGACACTGCCGGGACGTCAGAGAAAGTTCCACAGCGATCATGGTCCAGTAATTCAACGATGCTGCCTGCTTCCGCAGATCGCTTGCCTAAACTTGTCGACCCGTATGATCCGCAGTTTGCATTGCATGACCGCGTTCGATCTTACTTTGATGCTAATTGTTCTTCGTGCCATGTGCCTGCGGGTGGAGGAAACGCCGCTATTCACCTCAAGTATGGGATACCACTCGAAGCGACCGGTTTGATCGATGTAGTTCCTAAGCACCAGAGCTTTGAACTTGAGAATGCTCGTATAGTGTCGGCAGGTTCACCGGATCGCAGCGTCTTGCTCAAACGCATGGCAACGCGAGGGAATGGCCAGATGCCTCCTTTGGCATCAAATGTCGTCGACGAAAAGAGTGTTGAGCTGGTGCGGCAGTGGATACTGTCACTTGGGAATTCGCCAAGCAAACTATCTTCAAATCCTTGATTCGCGGGTCTACCTCGTTTTTTCTTCATCGCCATCGGATCCGCTGAAGACGTTTGTTTTCAATTGTGGTCTCCTGATGCGAATTCAAATGCGCAGGATTGGTTTTCGCGGAAAGAAATAGGGCTACCGATCCGCTTGCATCCTCGAAAAACCTCTCTTTTT